>JAICTB010000152.1 GCA_025936595.1 Thermoleophilia bacterium
CCGTGGGTCTTCCCCGCGCTCGCGCGGGTCGACCGCATGGATTCGTTGTCAGCCGCCGGTGCGGGAGAAGTGCTGCCAGTCGGGCGACGCCGACCAGCGTCCTCCCCAGAGCCAGCCGACTGACGCGAACGCGCGCACGAGTGTGCCGCCGCCGACGGCCATGCCGCGACGGATGCGCGTCCGGTTCGTGTACGCGCGGCCGGCCGGAGGCAGAACGCGTCCGCCCTCGAGGTATGGGTTCTCGATCGTGTTCACGTCGATCGCCTCGCCGTACGCGTGCACCGACCAGCGCTTCGCGCCCGGCGCGACCGCGTAGCGGCAGTTGAACGCCGAGGTGTTGTCGGCGGCCATCGAGCGCGTGTCACTGCCGCCGTACGCAGCAATGGGCGTCATGCGCCGGATCGGGAACCGTGCCGCGTAGAGCCGGCGGAACACGATCGCAATATCTGCCGTGACGCGGCGGTTGACGACGAGCGAGCCCGTGTGCGCGCGACCGTCGAAGCCGACGTAGGAGACGCGCACGGAGCGGAGCTCCGACGGCCCCACGGGGCAGCCGGGGCGCCACGACCGGCCGAGCTGCGCGGCCGTCACGGGCTTCGTGACGACGTGAAACGGCGGCAGGGCAGCCATGCAGAAGGCAGAGTACTTTGCCCTCTCCGATGTTGACGCTCGCCCTGGCTCTCGCACTCGCGTGCCCGCAGCGGATCCACGTGACGGCGCCGAGTGCGCGCGCGACGACCGCGACGCTGACAGTGACCGAGTGCGGACGGCGCGTGCTCGGGCCGTGGCGCGCACGCGTCGGCTACCGCGGCGTCTCCGCGCACCACCGCGAAGGCGACGGCACGACGCCCACCGGCACGTACGCGATCGGCCCCGTCGTCTACGGCCTCGACCGCGACCCCGGCGTCCGGCTCCGCTACCACCGGCTGCGCTGCGGCGACTGGTGGGACGAGGATCCACGCTCGGCGACCTACAACCGCTTCCGTCACCTCGCATGCGGGGCCGCGCCGCCGTTTCGGGGCGGCAGCGAGGCGCTGTGGCGCGCGACCGTCGCCTATCGGGAGCTCGCGGTCGTCGAGTACAACACCGCGCCGGCGAAGCCCGGCCGCGGCTCCGGCATCTTCCTGCACACCGACACCGGGCACGCGACGAACGGCTGTGTCTCCCTGCCGCACGGCGAGCTCGTGCAGCTCCTGCGCCGCCTCCGGCCGGGCGCCTCGATCTCGGTCACTGCTGCATAGTTTTCATTTTCGCTGTATAGTTCTCAGAGATGGCGACCGTCGCGATCCTCGGCTGCGCCGGCTACACCGGCCAGGAGACGCTCGACCGGGTGCTCGCGCACCCGCAGCTCGAGCTGCTCGCGCTCGGCTCCGACTCGCTCGCCGGGAAGCCGCCGTGGGCACTCGACCCACGCCTCGATGCAGCGTTGCCGGCTTTCGTCTGCAATGACGAGGCTGCCGCGAGCGGCGCCGATGTCGTCTTCCTGTGCTTCGCGGCCGACGACGCGGCGACCTTCACGCCGACCGAGTGCACCGTCGTCGTCGATCTCTCCGGCGCCCACCGACTGCTCGACACGGCCGCCGCAAGGACGTGGTACGGCAGCGCACCCGGCGCGTGGAGCTACGGTCTCCCCGAGCTCTTCACCCCCGCGGGGCTTCTGATCGCGAATCCCGGCTGCTACGCGACCGCCGCGCTGCTCGCGCTCGCGCCGCTCGCCGGTCGGATCGAAAGCGCCGTCGTTGACGCGAAGTCCGGCGTCTCCGGCGCCGGACGCGCGCCGAAGGCGACGTCGCACGCTGGGTCCGTGCTCGAGAACTTCCTGCCGTATGCGGTCGGGGAACACCGGCACGCGCCGGAGATCGCACAGCAGCTCGGCGTCCCGGTCTGCTTCGTGCCGCACCTCCTGCCGGTGCGCCGGGGCCTCCTCGCGACGTGCTACGTGCAGACGGACGCCAACGTGCGCGAGCTCCTCGAGGACGTCTACGCGACGAGCGCAGTCGTGCGCGTGCTTCCCGAGGGCATTGCGCCCGAGCTCACGCGCGTCCAGGGCACCGACGCCGCCGAGCTCGGCGTCTTCACCGACCGCGCGACCGGCACCGCGATCGTCGTCTGCGCGCTCGACAACCTCGGCAAGGGCGCGGCGGGCCAGGCTATCCAGAACGCGAACCTCGCGCTCGGCCTCGACGAGACGGCCGGGCTGCGCCTGCACGGAGTGCTCGTATGAGCATCACAGCACCGCTCGGCTTCGCCGCCGCCGGCGTGCATGCGGGCATCCGCCGCGAGAAGAAAGATCTCGCGCTCGTGCGCACGCTGGGCGACGGGACGGGCGCCGCGATGTGGACGCGCAAC
Organism: Thermoleophilia bacterium; assembly: GCA_025936595.1. Lineage (GTDB taxonomy): Bacteria > Actinomycetota > Thermoleophilia > Gaiellales > Gaiellaceae > PALSA-600. The sequence continues at coordinate 2,350 of JAICTB010000152.1, forward strand.
CGCGTGCTCGCGGCACCGGTCGTCGTCTCGCAACAGCATCTCGCGTGCGCGGAGCCGCAGGCGGTGGTGGTCAACTCCGGCGTCGCGAACGCAGCGACCGGCGACCAGGGCGTGAAGGACGCGCGTGCAACGGCGGAGCACGCCGCCGCATTGCTCGGGCTCGCGCCGGAGCAAGTGCTCGTCCTCTCGACGGGCGTGATCGGCGCGCCCCTGCCGGTCGGACTCGTGACTGCCGGTCTCGACGCGGCCGCGTACGCGCTGTCGACGGACGGCGGCGCCGACGCGGCGACCGCGATCCTCACCACCGACACGCGCGCGAAGCAGGCCGTCTCGACCGGCCCGGGCTTCACGGTCGGGGGCATGGCGAAGGGCTCCGGGATGATCCACCCGAACCTCGCGACGATGCTCGCGGTCCTCGCGACCGACTATCCGCTCGCCGCGGGCGAGGCAATCGACTTCCTGCGCCCCGCCGTGGAGCTGAGCTTCAACTCCATCTCGGTCGACGGCGAGTGCTCGACGAACGACGCGGTCGTGCTGCTCTCGTCGGGCGCAGCGCCGCTCGAGCGCACGCCTGCGAGCGACGCGTCGTTCGCACTCGCGCTGCGCGCCGTGTGCGCCGACCTCGCGCATCAGATCGTCGCCGACGGCGAAGGAGCGACGCTGCTCGCGGAGATCGCCGTCAGCGGCGCAGCGTCCGGCGGCGAGGCGAAGGCGATCGCGCAGCGCATCGCGACCTCGTCGCTCGTCAAGACCGCGCTCTTCGGCCGCGACGCGAACTGGGGCCGCGTGCTCGCCGCCGCCGGCTCCGCACCGTGGAACGGAGGCTACGCGCGCCTCGACCCGGCCCTCGTCTCGCTCACGTACAACGGCACGGCGGTGCTCGTCGCGGGCGCGCCGCAGAACGCGGAGCCGAACGTCGACGGCGCCGTCTGTTCGATCGAGCTCGACCTCGGGCTCGGAGACGGAAGCGCCGGCTACCTGACGAGCGACCTGTCCTACGATTACGTGCGCATCAACGCGGACTACCGCTCGTGACGCGGCTCGTCGTGAAGGTCGGCGGTGCCGTGGCCGCCGAGTCCGCGGGCCGCATCCTCGGCCTGTGCGAGGACGGCCACGAGGTCGTGGTCGTGCACGGCGCGGGGCCGCAGATCACGGAGGAGATGCTGCGGCGCGGCATCCCCGTGGAGTTCGTCGGCGGGCGCCGCCGCACCTCGCGGCCCGCACTCGACGTCGTGCGCGCGTCGCTCCACGAGGTGAACGCGCGGCTCTGCGCCACCCTCGGCCCGGTCGCCGTGCCCGTGTTCGGCGATGCCGCCGGCTTGCTCGCCGTGCCCGTCCCCCCACTCGGCTGCGTCGGCGACCCGCTGCCGTGCCGGCCGAAGCCGATCCTCGCCGCACTTGCAGCAGGGTCCGTCCCCGTCGTCGCGCCACTCGCGGTCGGGCCGCTGAACGTGAATGCCGACGATGCGGCCGCCGCGCTCGCGCTCGGCCTCGGCGCCCGGCGCCTCGTCTTTCTCACCGACGTTCCCGGCCTGTACGTCGACGACGAGATGGTGGAATCGATCGATGCCGGCCGCGCGAACCGGATGCTCGACGCGGGGCTCTTCGACGGCGGCATCGTGCCGAAGCTGCGCGCCGCGGCACTCGCCGCCGGAAGCGGTATCTCCGCGCAGATCGGCGGAACGGCGGTGATCGCGTGACCAGCGTGCAGACGGCGCCAAAGCTCCTCCCCACCTACGCGCGCCTGGACGTGACGTTCACGGACGGGAGCGGATCGTGGCTCGTCGATCGCGACGGCAGGCGCTACCTCGATCTCCTGGCGGGGATCGCCGTCGTCGGACTCGGCCACTGCCATCCCGCACCGCTCGCAGCCGCGCACGCGCAGCTCGAGCGGCTGTGGCACACGTCGAATCTCTACTCCACCGAGCCCATGCAGGAGCTGGCACAGAAGCTGTCCGACCGCTTCGGCGGAGCCTCGGCGTTTTTCTGCAACTCCGGCGCCGAGGCGGTCGAGGCCGCGCTCAAATGGGCGCGCAAGGCGACGGGGCGCAGCGAAGTCGTCGCACTCGACGGCTCGTTCCACGGACGCACGCTCGGCGCGCTCTCCGTCACCGGCCAGCCTTCGAAGCGCGCACCCTTCGAGCCGCTCGTCCCGCACGCCCGCTTCGCGACGCCGGACACGCTCGCCGCGCACGTCGGGCCGGCGACGGCGGCCATCCTGCTCGAGCCGGTGCAGGGCGAGGGAGGCGTCCATCCCCTTTCCTCTGAGGTCCTCGAGCACGCCCGGGCCCTCGCCGACGAGCACGGTGCGCTGCTCGTGCTCGACGAGGTGCAGACCGGCGTCGGACGCAGCGGCGCCTTCTTCGCCTGGCAGCGACTCGGCGTGAAGCCGGATGCGGTCACGCTCGCGAAAGGTCTCGCGAACGGGCTGCCGATCGGCGCGCTCCTCGTCGCGGACGACGCTCCGACGGGGTTCGAGCCGGGCGATCACGCCTCGACGTTCGGCGGCAACCCCGTGGCCTGCGCCGCGGCATGTGCTGTGCTCGAGACGATCGACGAGACACTGCTCGCACACGTACGCGCTCTCGCCGAGCGCTTCGCGCAGGCGCTGCCCGTGCGCGGGCTCGGATTGCTGCTCGCGCTCGACACCAGGGAGCCGGCCGCGGAGGTCGTCACCGCCGCCCTCGAGAACGGGCTCGCGATCGGCTCTGCCGGCCCACACACGATCCGGCTGACGCCGCCGCTGACGCTCTCCCTCGACGACGCAGACCTCGCGATCTCGCTGCTGCGCGAGGTGTGCCCCGAGGCTCGCGCAGCATGACGACGAAGTTCGAGCGCCAGGGCGCGATCCTGCGGCTCGTGCAGCAGCGGCCTCTCTCGACGCAGGCAGAGGTCGCCGACGCGCTGCGCGCGAGCGGCATCGACGCCGTGCAGGCGACCGTTTCGCGAGACATCACGCAACTCGGGCTCGTCAAGGTGCGGAACCCCGAGGGCCGCCTCGTCTACGCGCTGCCCGGCGCCGCCGACCTGCGCCGCCTCGACGAGCTGACGAGCGCGCTCCGGCGCTGGGCCGGCGGGTTCACGCCGTCGGGCAGCCTCTGCGTGATCGCGACGCCGCGCGGATTCGCCGCCGCGCTCGCGGACGCGATCGACGCCGCAGGGCTCGAGGACGTCGCGGGCACGGTCGCGGGCGACAACACCGTCTTCGTCGCCGCCCGCGACGGGCTCACCGGCGCGGCCCTCGCGGACGAGCTGCGGAGGCATCTCGCGTGAGCGTGCAAAGCGCGACCGGCGTCATCCTGAGCGCGCTGCCGGTGGGCGAGCGCGTCGGCATCGCGTTCTCGGGCGGGCTCGACACGAGCTGCGCACTCGCGTGGATGCGCGAGA
>JAICTB010000064.1 GCA_025936595.1 Thermoleophilia bacterium
ATGCTCCTGAAGACGAACACCGGTGCGGCCGCGGTCGGGATCGCGATCGTCGCGGCGTGGGGGCTCTGGCCGCAAGGCCGCCGCTGGCTCCTCGTGATCCCGGCGATCATCGTCACCTTCTGCGTCCTCTGGCTGGCGACGGGCAACTCGCTGCTCGACATCCCCGGCTGGCTCCGGCTCTCCGCCTCCATCGTCGCCGGGTACTCGGCGGCGATGCAGGACGAGGCGATGTTCCTGCGCTGGGAGTACCTGGTCGCGGGAGTGCTCGCTCTCCTCCTCGGTGCGATCGTCGTCCGCCACGTCGCACCGTTCGGGCGCCGGCGACAGGTTGCGACGCTGCTGATCACGCTCGGGTTCGCCTTCACGTACTTCAAGGAAGGCTTCGTACGCCATGACGTCGACCACAGCCCGTACTTCTTCGCCGCCATGGCCGTTGCATTCCTCGCGTTCGCGTGGGACGCGCGCGCCCGCTGGGCGGCGGTCGCAGGTGTTGCGATCGCCGTCGGCGCGGTTGCCGTCACGATCGGGCTCGACTACGCGCCCGTCGCCTCGGCGCGCCACGTGGCGCGGCAGGTCGGCGACCTCGCGAGCTCGACCAGGCGCCGTGACCTCGTCGCCGACTCGCGCGCCACCGAGCGGCAGACGTACGGCGTCCCGCCGAGGCTGCTGGCGCTGCTCGCGAGGAAGACGGTGCACGTCGACCCGGTCGAGACGGCAGCAATCGGAGCCTACGACCTGCGCTGGCGCCCCCTGCCGGTGGCGCAGTCCTACAGCGCCTACACCGCCACCCTCGACGAACGGAACGCGCACGTGCTCGCCTCGGCCGCCGCGCCCGAGCGGATCCTGCGGCAGAACACGCAGGTCGCCGTCAACGGCCGGAGCCGCGAGCTCGAGGCCCCGGCGACGTTTCGCGCGCTGCTCTGCAACGACGTGCAGGTCGGTGTCAGCCAGGTCTGGCAGGTGCTCGCGCACACGGCTCCGCGTTGCGGGCCCGAACGGCCGCTCGGCTCGGACACGGTCGCATCCGGCGCAACGCTCAACGTGCCGCGCGGACGCGCGAACGAGATCGTGTTCGCGCGGATCCACCTGCACGACCCGCTCCACAACAAGCTCGTGGGCTTCTTCTTCAAGCCGCGCACGCCGAAGATCGCACTCGGCGGCAACGACTTCGCGCCATTGCTCGCGTCGACCGCGGCGGACGGGATCGTCCTGCACGTTCCCGCGGCCTCCGGATTCGACCCGCGCTTCGACGGAGCGCTCGACTGGACAACCATCGCCGTCCGGTCGCTGGACGGGCCTGTGCGCGTCGACTTCTACGCCGTCCCGACGCACGGCCGTCCGAGCCCGCCCTTCGGCGAGCGGCCGGCGCCGCCGCTGCCGCATTACACGCTGGAAGAAGTCGCCGGCCACGAGACGATCCGAACGCCCGCAGGAGAGCTCGCGCCGGTGTCGCAGGGCGGCGGTTTCCTCGACGCGGCGTTCGCCGTTCCGGGCGGTGTCGAGTTCGGCGGCTGGGCGGCCGAGGCGATCTCGGGGACGGCCGCTCCGAAGATCCTCGTCTTCGCCGCCGGCAAGCTCGCCTTCGCCGGCCGCCCGAACGTCGAGCGGCCGGACGTCGCGGCCGCGTTCGACCGCCCGTCGCTTCTGCACTCGGGCTTCGCCGTACTCCTACCCCGGCGGCTCGTGACCGACCGGGGGAAGCCGCGGAACGTCCGCGTCTTCGCGCTCCTGGACGGCCACGCGCTCGAGGTCAGCTATCCCGCGAGCGACCAGTGGCATCCGTAGAACGCTTGTAGTCGCCGCGCGTCAAGTGTCGTTCGAGCAGGACGTACAGGACGATGAAGAGATAGCGGCTGCCCATCTCGTGCAGGTTCAGCTTCGAGGAGCCGGCGGCGCGGTTCGTCCACGAGACCGGCACGACCTTGAAGTCGTGGCCGCGCGCAACAGCCTTCAACGGCAGCTCGACGGTCAGGTTGAACTGATTCGAGAGCAGCGGCTGCATCGTCTCGACGACCTCGCGGCGGTACGCCTTGAAGGCGTTGGTCGTGTCGTTGTAGCCGTGCCGGAAGAGCACGCGGATGCCGAAGTTGACGACGCGATTCATGATCAGCTTCGAGCGCGGGTAGTCGATGACGCGCGCGCCGCTCACGAAGCGCGAGCCGAAGGCGCAGTCGTAGCCCTCGTCGAGCACGCGGTAGTAGCTGACGACGTCGGCGGGGCTGTCGGAGCCGTCGGCCATGACGACGGCGACGGCGTCTCCCGTGAAGACGTCGAAGCCCGCGCGCACGGCGAAGCCGAATCCGGGCGGGTTGTGCGACGGGTGACAGCGGACGCGCGGGTTCGTCGCACCGATCGCCTCCACGGCGGCGCGGGTCCCGTCGGTGCTGGCGTCGTCGACGACGATCACCTCGTAGTCGATCCCGGCACCTTCGAGCGCCTCGACGAGACCGGCGACCGTGTCGGCGATCGACTCTGCCTCGTTGCGCGCCGGGATGACGATCGAGTACTTCATGCGCCCGCGGACCAGCGCTCCACGTTCTCGTCGTGGATCTCCCGCAGGATTGCCTCGACGTCGTACGACGGCGACCACGCGGGATAGTCGCGGCGGAACTCGGAGAGGTCGCTGATCCACCACTGGTGGTCGCCGGTTCGCGCCTCCTCGCCGAGCTCCCAGGAGAGCGGCCTGCCGGCGATCTGCTCGCAGAGCTCGATCGCCTCCAGCATCGAGCAGTTGCTCTCCCGGCCGCCGCCGATGTTGTAGACGGCGGCGGCGCGCGGGTTCTCGTGGAAGGCGGCGAAGGCGCTGACGAGGTCGGCGCTGTGAATGTTGTCGCGCACCTGCTTGCCGAGGTAGCCGTAGACGGTGTAGTGGTTGCCGGTGATCGTGCAGCGCATCAGGTAGGAGAGGAACCCGTGCAGTCGCGCGCCCGCGTGGCTCGGGCCGGTGATGCAGCCGCCGCGGAACGCGACCGTCGGCAGGTCGAAGTAGCGGCCGTACTCCTGCACGAGAAGGTCCGCGCTCGCCTTCGACGCGCCGAACAGCGAGTGCAGGCAGCGGTCGATCGACATCGACGTGTCGATGCCGTCGTAGTACGCGTGGTCCGCCGGCAGCTCGAACCGCGTCGCTTCCTCGAGCAGCGGCAGGAAGTTCGGCTGGTCGCCGTAGACCTTGTTCGTCGACGTGAAGACGAACGTGGCCTCCGGGCTGTGCTTGCGCGTCGCCTCGAGCAGGTTGACCGTTCCGGTCGCGTTGATGGAGAAGTCGGTGAGCGGGTCGCCCGCGGCCCAGTCGTGCGAGGGCTGCGCGGCCGTGTGAACGACGAGCTCGAGCGCCTTCGCGTGCTTGCGGAAGACCGCGTCGATCCCGTCCGCGTCGCGGATGTCGAGGTCGAGGGAGGTGAACGAGCCCTGGTACGCGGCGCGCAGCCGCTCGGTCTGCTCCGCCGTCGACGCCGTCGGGCCGAAGAACGTGGCGCGCAGGTCGTTCTCGATCCCGACGACGTCGTAGCCGGCGCGCACGAAGTGCTCCACTGATTCCGAGCCGACGAGACCGCCCGAGCCGGTGACGATCGCTACGCCCACTCGTTCATTCTCCGCAGGTCGGTCTCGTTCCGCACGATCCACTCGTGGAGGTCGCCAAGGATGTCGCGCACATCGCGGCGGGGCCGCCAGTCACCGAGGGAGAAGACGTGGCGGCAGTCGCTCACGTAGAGCGGTACGTCGCCCGGCCGTTCGCCGGTCGAGCCGCCGACAGCGGTTGTCCGGCCCGTGATCTCACGGCAGAGCTCGGTCAGCTCGAGTAGCGAAACCGACCGCTCAGGCCCGCCGCCGGCGTTGACGACCGCGCCCGCCCACCGTTCGCGGTCCGCGAGCTGCAGGTCGATCAGCTCGACGGCGTCCTCGACGTGCAGGACGTCGCGAACCTGCTTGCCGCTCCCGCCGAAGCCGATGTACTCGAGCGGCCGGCCAAAGTGGTGCGCGAGGAGCCAGTAGGCGAGGACGCCCTGGTCGACCTTGCCCATCTGCCACGGCCCTGCGATCACGCCGAAACGGTTCACGACCGTCGGCAGCGCGAACGCGGCGGCGTACTCCTCGACCAGGTGCTCCGCCGCGAGCTTCGTCGTCCCGTACAACGTGCGCGCGCCGTCGAGCGGGAACGACTCGGAGACACCTTGCGCCGACAGCCCCGGAATCGGCTGATGCTCGGCGAGCCGGAAGCGCGTATCGGTCTCCTCGAGCGCCGCCGCGCAGAGGTGCGCGACGGGGTAGACGCGGCTCGTCGAGAGGAAGACGAGCTGTGCGTCGTGCTGCCGGCAGAGCTCGAGGCACTCGAAGGCGCCGAACAGGTTCGTGCCGACGAGGTAATCGACCGAGCCGTCGGTGCCGGCGATCACCGACGGCTCGGCGGAGCACTCGACGAGCGCATCGATCTGTCCCACCGCCGCGAGGTCGTCGCGGTTGCGCACGTCGCCCTGGACGAACTGCACGCCCGCCTCCCGCAGCCGCGGCAGGTTCAGCCCGGAGCCGCGACGGTGCAGGTTGTCGAGCGAGAGGATCTGCCAGTCGGGGTGACGGGACGCGAGCCCCACCGCCAGGTTGCCGCCGACGAAGCCGGCGCCGCCGGTGATGAGGACCCGCATCGGCCGGACATCCTAGGCACGACCGACGCGACGCAGGCGAGCAAGGGTTCAGGGCAGCGCAGCCGCCTCGACGCCGAGCCGGGCGAAGATCTCCGTGGCGCGCCGCGACTCCGTTCCGTCGAGCCGTGTGAGCGCGCGCAGGGTGAGCGCGATCTCGTAGTCGGCGCTCGCGCGCTCGGCGACCTCGAGGGCCTGCTCGAGCGTCTCCCGTGCCTCCGCCGCGCGGTCCGCACGCGCGAGCGCGTTGCCGCGAACCCGTTCCAGCAGCACGCGCAATGCGGCGGGCGCCCCGGCGTCCTCGAGGTCCCCGATCGCGGCGTCGGCGGCGCGCAGAACCTGTTCCGGTTCGTCGCCGCGCAGCTCGCCCAGCTCCGCGAGGCGCGCCTCCAGCTCGACCGCGAACGGCGCGGCGCCGATCTCGTCCAGCTCCGAACGAGCGCCGGAGAGAAGCTCCTCCGCCTCTGCAAAACGCCGCTGCCGGGCCGCGACACGCCCGAGGTTCCCGCGCGCCACCGCCGTCAGGAGGCGCTGTCCGGCCGGCTCGACGATCGCGAGCGTCTCGCGGAAGCTGCGTTCGGCGTCGTCGAAGCGACCCTGGTCGGATTCGATCTCGCCGATGTTGTTCGTCGTCGTGGCCACATTGATCGCATCGCCGATCCGCTCGCGCAGCGCCCGGCTTCGCTCGTAGAGATCCCGCGCCTCATCCCAGCGCCCCTCGTAGTACGACTCGATGCCGAGGTTGTTCAGGACGCTCGCCTGCCCGACGAGGTCGCCGATCTCCTCGAAGATCGGCAGTGCGAGCCCGCGGAATGCCTGCCGCCGCTCGTCTCCGCGAAGGGTATGGATCGTGTGGCTGAGGTAATAGGCGTGCGCGAGGTCGCGCAGTGCGTGCAGTCCCATCGCCCGCTCGATCACCTCGGTCGCGTGAGCGAGAGCCTGGTCGTAGCGACCCTGCCGGAAGCGCGCCTGGGCGCGGGCGCGGGTCAGCTCGACCTCTCTCCGCGCACGCTCGTCCGCGTCGGGGATCGCCTCCGCCGCCTGCTCGCCGCGCGTGTACCAGCGGAGCGCGTCCGCATACGAGCCCTGCTCCTCCCGGAGGAGGCCCTCCTTCAGCATCAGCCTGGCCTGCGCGGCCGCCGGAGAGAAGCCGCGCGCGCGCGCGAGCGCCGCCTGCGCTTCCTTGAGCCGCCCGGCCGGTGCGCAGACGTCCGCGAGCGCCTCCCACGCGGCCGCCTGCTCCGCGTCGCCGAGTGTCAGCGACGACGCGGCCTCGATCGCGCGCCGGTAGAACGCGGCAGCTTCGACGTTGGCGAACTTCTCGCGGGCGCGCTCGCCTGCCAGGAGCGAGTAGCGCCACGTGCGCGGCGCATCGCCGGCCAGCGAGAAGTGCAGCGAGAGCAGCTCCGCAATCTCCTCGGGCGCGTCCACGTGACGCGTCTCGAAGACCTCGCCGACGCGAGCGTGCAGCTCGCGGCGCCGGCGGAACGGCAGTCCTTCGTAGGCGGCATCGCGGATCAGAGCGTGGCGGAAGCGGAACCCGCCCGCGACATACGGATCGCGCTCGATGAACTCCGTCAGGCGCTCCCATGCCTCCGAGCCGGCCGCGGCCGCAGGATCGCCTTCGAGCACGTCCGCGATCACGTCGCCGTCGAACAGGACGCCGAGCACCGACGCCCACCGCAGCAGTGCGCGGTCGTCGGGGGAGAGGCGGTCGATGCGCGTGCCGACGACGGCGCCGACCGTGTCGGGAAGCTCCTCTGCCGCTCCGTCGCCGGCGGAGGTGACGAGCTCTTGCAGGAACAGGGGGTTGCCGGCCGCCCGCGTCACGATCGCAGCCACCGCGGCGTCGTCGAGTTCGTCTCCCGCCGCGAGACGCACGAGCTCGGCCGCCGCTTCGTCGTGGAGCGGCTCGAGGAGGATCGTCATCGCGGCGATCGCCGGCACGCCGCCCGCGGCCACGAATCCCTCTTCCCCGGGACGGCGCGTGCAGCAGATCGCCCAGGGTCGCGCCGCGTTCGTCGCGCCGAGGTGGCGGAGGAGCTCCGATGACGCCTCGTCGATCCAGTGCACGTCCTCGAGGAGCACGAGGGTGGGGGTCGGAAGCAGCGCCTTCAGGAGCTCCTCGAGCACCCCGTGCAGGCGCGCGCGGCGGAAGGCCGGCCCGAGCTCGTCCACCTCCGGGGTCGAGCCGACGTCGACGTCCAGCACGAGGCCGACGAGCGGCAGCCACGGCGCGAGCTCCGGCGCGGCGCGGACGACGAGCGCGCGGATCGCCGCCGCGTTCTCCTCGGCCGTCCCCTCCAGTGCGTTCGGAACGAGCGGCCGCAACAGGTTCCGGAAGACGAAGTACGGCGTCGAGCTCTCGTATTCGTCGCAGCGCGCTCCTACCCGCACGAGATCCGCCGCAGCAGCAGTCTTGAACTCGTCAAGGAGCCGCGACTTGCCGACACCGGCGTCGCCGACCAGCTCGAGCATCGTCCCGAACCCGAGCCGCACCGGCGCGAGCGCCGCTCCCATGACCGCGAGCTCCCGCTCACGGCCGAGCAACGGCCCGGCGGCCGTTGCGACGGCGTCCCGCACGCCCTCGATCGCGCCGAGCGAGACGGCGTGCACCGGCTCTGCGAGGCCTTTCAGCCTGAGTGGCTCGACGGGCTCGCCGCCGAAGAGCGTCGCCGAGGCCTCGAGCAGCTCGCCGGGGACGAGGATTTGCCGCGGCGCCGCCTTGGCCATCAGTCGCGCTGCCAGCGCCGCCGTGCCTCCGAGGATCGTGTAGGTGCGGCGGAACGGTGCACCGACCTCGCCGGCGAAGACCCGCCCGCGGCTGACGCCGATCGAGAGCGGGAGCTCCGTCTCCAGGTCGATCGCTGCGCGCACCGTGCGCAGCAGCCGCTCGACGTCGTTCTCGGAGAGCTGCGGCGCGCCTGCGACGAGGACGACCCGCGCGCCGTCCTGGTCGATGTCGCTCTCGAGGAAGCACACCTCGTGCTCTGCCGCGGCCTCCTGCACCGCTTCGACGACCTCGGCGACGGCCGACGCGGCGGCGGCTGCCCCCTCGCTCGCGACCAGCGCGTCCGTTCCGGCGAGTCGGATGAATGCGACGGCAGCGAGCCGGTGCTCAGGCTCCGCTACGCCGGAGGTGAGGTGCGCGCGCACGAGCCGCGGGACGCAGTCGACGAGCAGCAGGTCGTCCGCCGCAGGCAGAGGGCGCTCGTCGACGCTCGCAACCGGCGCCGACGCGAGCAGGAATCCGCCGTCCCGCGGCTCGCCGAGCACGTCCGGCGGCAGCAGGCCGGCCGTGGCGGTGCTGACGGCGATCTCGCCCGCTTCGGCCGCGGCCTCCATGCGTACCGTTGCCGTGGCGGCAGGCCCGGTCACGATCAGCTCGCGATGATCGACGCCGGTGAGCACGAACAGGAACGCGCCCGAGTGGATGCCGACGTGCATCTTCAGCGTCACGGTGCCGGCCGTTGTCCTCGGCCGGCTGATCCCGCGCAGTGTCTTCCGCATCTCGTGTGCGGCGCGCGCACCGCGGGCGGCGTGCTCCTCGCCGTCGAAGAAGAGGAGGAGCGCGTCGCCGCCGAATTTGAGCAGCCCGCCGCCGTAGGCGTAGGCGACGTCGAGCAGCGCGCCGAACGTCGCGTTCATCACCTCCGTGACCTGCTCGGCGCCCGCCTTTCCCTCGGGTGCGAGCTTCTCCGACATCGCGGTGAACCCGGAGATGTCGACGAACGCCATCGTGCCCGGCAGCTCCCGCCACTCGGCGTCGGGAGACTCCCTCAGCCACTCGACGGTGAGCCGCGGGATGTACGGCGTGAGGGCGCCGCCTGACGCGACGGCAGTGTCGAGCTCCATCCGTGGATTCTGCCCCTCTTGACTTCGCCTGGGAAGAGTCCCATGCTTGATTCGGGTCGAGGATGTCAGGTAGGGAGAGGGTGAGGGCTGTGGCGAGACTCCCGGTTGTGTCGGGGAGGATGCGGATGGTGATCGTGGCGCTGGTCGCCGCGGCTGCGTGCGCGTTCGCGGTGCCGGCGTTCGCCGCCTCGCCCGTCTTCGTCGTCAATACGACAACCGACGACCCCAGCGGCACCTGTGACGCCACCACCTGCACGCTCCGGGGGGCGATCACGGCCGCGAACGCGGCCGGCGGCGGCTCGATCCAGTTCGACCTCGGGGCAGCGCCGTCGACGATCCTCCTCAGCTCCGCGCTCCCGCTGATCACGACGCCGGTCTCGATCGACGGCTACACGCAGGCCGGATCGAGCGCGAACAGCAACGATCTCGCGGGCGGCGACAACGCCGTGGTGCTCGTCAAGCTCGCTCCAACCGGGAACTTCTTCGGCAACGGGCTGAGATTCGGGACGGGTGCCGACGGCTCGTCCGTGCACGGGCTGGCCCTCACCGGCTTCGACCGTGCGATCAGCGTCGAAGGCGCGAACAGCGTCACGATAGCCGGCAACTTCATCGGGACGGCGGACGGCACCACGCTCCTGAGTTTTGCGAATCGGAGCGGCGTCTACGTCGCGGGCGGCGCCGGGAGCACGATTGGCGGGCCGAATCCGGCCGATCGCAACCTGATCTCGAACAACGGTGGGCCTGTGCTCCTGACCGGGATCGACCTGGACGGCGCGTCCGGCGCCCTGGTGCAGGGCAATTACATCGGGACCGACAAGACGGGCACGGCCGCCCTGCCGAACGACGACGGGGTGGCGATCTTCGGCGGCTCGAGCAACAACATCGTCAGCGGGAACGTGATCTCGGGGAATGTCGCCTCCGGTGTCAACATCTCGGACGCCGGGACGGCCGGGAACAAAGTCGTCCTGAACCTGATCGGCATCACCGCCGACGGGTCGACGCCGCTCGCGAACGGCACCGGCGTCATCGTCCAGCCCGGCGGCCCCGACAACGCGATCGGGGGTCCGCTCGGCGGGAACACGATCTCCGGCAACTCCGGCGACGGCATCGACGCCGGCGGGAGCGGTGGCTCGACGCTGATCCAGGGCAACACCGTCACCGGGAACAAAAACAACGGCATCTTCGTCGGCGGCGATTTCGGCGACGCGCCGGGAATCGCGATCTCCGGCAACCGCGTCGCCGGGAACGGCACCGGCCCGAACAACGGGATCGGCATCTACGTCAGCAACATCCTCGGGCCGGCGACGATCACCGGGAACGTCGCCGGGCTCGACGCGAGCGGCACGGCCGCCGAGGCCAACACGGGCGACGGCATTCGTGTCGAGGGCTCGACCGGCGTCGTCGTCGGCGGCACGAGCCCAGCCGACCGCAATGTCGCGGCGGGGAACGTCGGCCACGGCATCCACCTGTTCGCGGGCAGCACCGGCGACACCGTCGAGGGCAACTACGCCGGGGTGAACGTGAACGGAACTGCCGCCGTCCCGAACGGTGTCGACGGAATCGCGGTGGACACATCGTCGAACAACACGATCGGCGCGCCGGGCGCGGGAAACCTCGCCTCGGGCAACACCAATCAGGGCATCTCGGTCTTCACGTTCAACTCGGACGCTCCGGCGGACGAAAACATCGTCCAGGGGAACAGCGTCGGCCTGAACGCGGCGGGGACAGCGCCGATCCCGAACGGCAACGAAGGGATCAGGCTCTTTGGGGCGAGCAGCACGACCGTGGGCGGCACCGGCGCGGGCCAGGGGAACATCGTCCAGGGCAACACCGCGGCAGGGGTCGCCGTCTACCACGGTAACGGCAGCGCCATCGACAACTCGATCCGCGGCAACCAGATCGACGGCAACGGCGGTCTCGGCATCGATCTCGATCCGATCGGCGTCACCGCGAACGACGCGGGTGACGACGACTCGGGCGCGAACGACCTCCAGAACTTCCCGGTGCTGAAGGGCGCGACGATCGCCAACGGCTCCACACGCATCATCGGGGCGCTGTCGAGCTCGCCCGGCACCTACACGCTCGACTTCTACGCGAGCCCGGCCTGTGACGGGAGCGGGAACGGGGAGGGCGCCGTCTGGATCGGCGCCACTTCGATAACTCTCGGTGGCACGAGCGCGGATATCGACGCCTCGGTCAGCGGTCCGGCCGGCCCCGAGAACGCGATCACCGCGACCGCGACCGACGCGAACGGCGACACGTCCGAGTTCTCGTCGTGCGTGTCCGCCACCGCC
>JAICTB010000179.1 GCA_025936595.1 Thermoleophilia bacterium
GACGCCGGCACCTACCGGCTCGTCTTCCACCCACCGTCGCCGTTCTTCAAGCGGGTCGAGCTGGAGGTCGAGCTCGGTGAGGGGCACTTCCACGTTCCGCTGCTCATCTCGTCGTACGGGTGCGCGAGCTACCGCGGCAGCTGACGGCCGAGCAGCTCGCCGAGCTGTTCGAGGGACGCACGCGGTTCGTCGAGAAGCTCGCGGCGGTCGAGGACCCGCTCGCGCACGCGCGCGAGGCGGCGCTCGAGCTGTCGGACGACGAGAAGAAGGAGCTGCTCGATGCGCATCCCGCAATCGGCGCGAAGGCGGGCTCGGCGCGGTCGGCGCGCGAGCAGGGGACGGACGACGACCCGGCGGTGCTCGCGGAGCTCGCGGAGCTGAACGCGGCCTACGAAGAGCGCTTCGGCTTTCGCTTCGTCGTCTTCGTGAACGGCAGGCCGCGTCGCGCAATCGTGCCGGTGTTGCGTGAACGGCTGCTACGGACGCGCGAGGAGGAGCTCGCGACGGCGGTCGACGAGCTGGTGCTGATCGCGGTGAATCGTTGGCAAGCGTCGTAGCCCTTTCCGACTACTGGTGGGGCTGGGGCAACCTGCTCTTCCGGTGGCTGCACGTGATCGCTGCGATGGCGTGGATCGGCGCCTCGTTCTACTTCATCGCGCTCGACAATCACCTCACGCCGCCGCAGGACCCGGACGACGCGAAGCGCGGCGTCGGCGGCGAGTCGTGGGAGGTGCACGGGGGCGGCTTCTACCGCGTCGAGAAGTTCCGCGTTGCGCCGGAGCGGCTCCCCGAGCCGCTGCACTGGTTCAAGTGGGAGGCGTACACGACGTGGCTCTCCGGCTTCGCGCTCTTCATCGTCGTCTACTACTCGCATGCGACCTCCTATCTGATCGACCGCTCGGTCGCGGATCTCGCGGCGTGGGAAGCGATCGCACTGTCGGTCACCGGCATCGTGCTCGCATGGCTCGTCTACGACGGGCTCTGCCGCGCGTTCGCGAACGACGAGGGGCTGCTCGCCGTGCTTGTGTTTGCGTTCGTGTGCGCGTCCGCGTGGGGCTCCTGGGAGCTGTTCGCGGCGCGCGCTGCCTACCTGCAGGTGGGCGCGATGATCGGGACGATGATGGTCGGAAACGTCTTCTTCGTGATCATCCCGAACCACTGGAAGCTCGTTCGCGCCAAGGAGGACGGGCGTGATCCGGACCCGCGCTGGAACCGTGAGGGGAAGACGCGCTCGGTGCACAACAACTACCTGACGCTGCCGGTCGTCTTCGCGATGCTGTCGAATCACTTCACGTTCACCTACGCGCACCGGAACGGCTGGATCGTCCTGGTCGCGCTGATGGCGGTCGGGGCGCTCGTGCGCCACTACTTCAACCTCCGTCACCGCGGCCTCAACGTGTGGCCGATCCTCGGGCTCGCAGCGGCGGCGATCGTCGCAATCGCGCTCTCGATCAGGTGAGCGTCTACGTCGCATTGCTTCGCGGCGTCAACGTCGGCGGCAGAGGAAAGCTCGAGATGTCGAGGCTGAAGGCCGTCTTCGAGGAACTCGGCTGCAGCGACGTCCGGACGTACATCAACTCCGGCAACGTGCTCTTCCGCGACCGGCGCAGCGCGTCGACGCTGACACGCCTCGCCGAGCAGGCGCTCGTCCTGCGCGTGGCGATCCGCACTCTTGCCGAGATGCGCGCGCTGTGCGATTCGATTCCGTCCGAGTGGACGAACGACAAGGTGCAGAAGACGGACGTCGCCTTCGAGCTCGACGGAAAGGGAGACCGTGCGTTCAACGTCCTCCGCTCCGAGCTGCAGCCCGGCCGGAGCATCGTGGAGATGGAAGGCGCCGTCACGGTGCGCAACGTCAACACCGTGCGCAAGCTCACCGCGTTGATGAGCGAGCTGTGAGCGTCACTCGTCGAGCGTCCTGCAGGTAGGGTCTCGCGCGTGCTCGAGATCGTCGCAGCGGGGATGCGCTTCGTCGCGCGCTGGGAGGAGGAGCTCGCACCGCAGACGGCGGCGGCGTTCAAGGCAAGCCTCCCGATGGAGGAGCGGATCATCCACTGCCGCTGGAGCGGCGAGTCGAACTGGATCCCTTGGGGCGACCGAGACTTCGGCGTCGGACCGGAGAACGCGACGTCGTATCCGCATCCCGGCGAGCTCTCGCTCTACCCCGGCGGGCAGAGCGAGACCGAGCTGCTCTTCCCCTACGGCTACTGCTCGTTCGCCTCGAAGGCAGGTCACCTGTGGGCCAACCACTTCGCGACGGTCGTCGAGGGCGGCGAGCAGCTGAAGGAGCTCGGCCGCCTCACGCTCTGGGAAGGCGCGCAGGCGATCTCGTTCCGCGAGCTCTGAGCGGGCGCGGACACGTCCATTTTGGGCGCGTGGACCTCTGAGGCGCCTCCGAGGTTGCTCAGAGGACCCTCAGAGGCTGCGGCTCGATCTGCGGAGGACAAGGCGGCCCCCCAGGCCGGCGGCAAGGACCGCTGCGCCCGCTGCCGCCGATCGCCACGGCAGCGTCGCCATCAGCGCGACGCAGGCGACGAGGCCCGCGACGTTCAGCGCGCGCGGCCAGCGGCGGTGCTCCGCCGTCTGCGTGAACGCGGACGCATTCGCGATCGCGTAGTAGGCGAGGACGCCGAAGGACGAGAAGCCGATCGCGCCGCGCAGGTCGGTCGTCAGCACCAGCACCGAGACTGCGATCCCGAGCGCGACCTCTGCGTGATCCGGCACGCGATGGAGCGGATGCACAGACGCGAGCCAGCCCGGCAGGTCGCGCTCGCGCGCCATGGCGAGCGTCGTGCGGCCGATGCCTGCGATCAGCGCGAGGAGCGCACCGAGGCTCGCGACCGCCGCGCCCACCCGGGCGACCGGCGAGGCCCAGTCGGCGCCGGCCTGCGCGAGGGCCGCGACGACCGGCGCCCGAGTGGCGGCGAGCACGCGCGGCCCCGCAGCGAGAAGCACCGACACGCCGACGGCGGCGTAGATCGCGACGGTGATGCCGAGCGCGATCGGGATCGCCCGCGGGATCGTCCGCTCCGGTGCGCGCACCTCTTCGCCGAGCGTCGCGATCCGCGCGTAGCCGGCGAACGCGAAGAAGAGCAGCCCCGCAGACTGCGCGATCCCGTAGACGCCGCCCCGCCCGAACGGAAGGCCCGACACGTTCGCCGTCCGTGCGCCGCCACTCACCGCAAGGGCCACGACGATCACGACGAGGGCGAGAATCGACACGGCGACGAGGACCCGCGTGAGCCGAGCCGTCCGCGTGATCCCGTGGTAGTTCACCGCGGTCAGGACAACGACGCCTGCGAGCGCGACGGCCCGCTGCACCCACAGCGAGCCCGCGACCGCATACGACGCGAACGTCAGCGCCATCGCCGCACACGACGCCGTCTTGCCGATCACGAACCCCCAGCCGGCCGTGAACCCCCACCACTCGCCGAGCCGCTCGCGCCCGTAGACGTACGTGCCGCCGGAAGTGGGGTACTGCGCAGCGAGCTGAGCTGACGCCACCGCGTTGCAGTAGGCGACACCCGCTGCGAGCCCGAGCCCGATCAGGAGGCCGCTGCCCGCGGCCGCCGCGGCGGGACCGAACGCGGCGAACACCCCGGCGCCGATCATGGAGCCGAGGCCGATCACGACGGCGTCGCCGGTGCCGAGACGGCGGGCGAGCGAGCCGTTCACCTCACATCGCCGCTGCGATGCGCCTCGCCGCCGCGGCGAGCTCCTCGTTCGGCACGTTCGGCAACGCGTCCTCCCACACCGGCAGGTACATGC
Organism: Thermoleophilia bacterium; assembly: GCA_025936595.1. Lineage (GTDB taxonomy): Bacteria > Actinomycetota > Thermoleophilia > Gaiellales > Gaiellaceae > PALSA-600. The sequence continues at coordinate 3,769 of JAICTB010000179.1, forward strand.
CGGCGGCCTCGACCATCCCGAGCGGCCGTGGCAGCAGCCAGACGTGGAAATGCGCGCCGCCGTCGCCCCAGCGGTAGAGGTGGACTCGCCCGACGTCGCCGAGCGAGAGGATCGCCCGCTCGACGCGCGCGACGACCTGCGCGAACGATGAGGCCACGTGCTCCGGCATGTCGGCGAACGAGTCGAAGTGCTCGCGGCTCGCGAGCCAGACGGCGCCGGGAAGGCTGCCGCCGACCGGCGCATGCAGCGTCCAGTTGTCGTCGGACCACAACGCCTCTGTCGTCTTGCCGCCGCAGATCGCGCAGGGCGGGCCGCCGGGTTCACCCCGGCGCGGCGGCTCGGGGACCTGGCGCTCGGCGGGCTCCCGCAGGACGAGCGGCTCTTGATACGGGAAGCTCATGACGTCTCCTCTCGCTCGTGGGTGACCCCGTTCAGGACGAGCCCGACGACGACGCGTCGCGCCCGGGCAGCCGGCCAGCCGTGCCGGCCGCGGAAATGCACATATGGCCACGCCGTCGCGTTGAAGACTGCGTCGGCGGCCTCGACGATGTTCTCGCCCGGCGCGAGCGTGCCGTCCGCCGCACCCTCCCGGAGAAAGGTCATGAACGGCCGCAGATAGTCGGGCGGCTGGCCCGGATGCGGTGACTGGTGGAACGCCTCGTCGGTCGCGAGCAGGAGCGGCAGGTGACGATCGACGAGCTCGCACAATGCGACGAGGCCTCGCTCGAGCCGCTCGCGGCCGGTTCCGGCGGAGGTCAGGAGGGGGTACATCGACGCCTGGAAGTCGTCGGCCAGCTCCCCGGTCAGTGCCTCGATCAGGAGGTCGACGTTGAGCCCCTGGCGCCAGAGCGTCGAGCGCGCGCGGCCCGCCACCTCGGCGACCCGCTCGAGGGTCAGGCCGTCCCAGCCCCGCTCCCGCAGAACGGAGATCGTCGCCTCGCGAAGCGCTCCGTCGATCTGCACCACCGGCGTAGCATAGATGAAACATGCGTGTTGCGCTAATGCATCACCGCTCTTCGCGGATGTATGGCGTGCCGAGCGCGTGCGGCGCACCGAGCCGGCGCCGTGCGCCCGCGCTCGACACCAGGACGAGCACGACGACGGTCATCACGTACGGCAGCGCCTGGAAGAGCTCCGGCGGGACGCCGCTCAGGATCCCGCGCGCCTGGAACGTGAACGGGATCCCGGAGAACGCGCCGAAGAAGTAGGC
>JAICTB010000215.1 GCA_025936595.1 Thermoleophilia bacterium
CTCGAAGAGGCGCGGGCAGTGCTCGAGCGAGAGGTCGAGCTGCGCGAGTCGAGCGACATGCAGACGAAGGGCATCTACCTCGTTGCCGAGGCCGAGGTCTGCTTCGAAGAGGGCCGCTATGTCGACGCACAGGCGATCGGGAGGCAGTCGACGGAGATCTGGCGCAAGCTGAACCAGCCGCACTACGAGGTCTTCAGCTACGCGGTTGCGATCGAAGCGTCGCTGGCCCTCGGCGAGGCCGAGCGCGCAGATGTGTTGCTGCAGCAGCTCAACGCGATCCCCGTCGTCGAGCGGCGCTCGCTCGTCGACGCGCAGGCCAGCCGGCTGAGCGCGAAGCTCGCCGTGCAGCGCGGGGAGGATGGCGCGGCCGGCTTCGTGGAGGCGGCGCGGATCTTCCGCGAGATCGGCATGCCGTACTGGCTCGCCGTCTCGCTCGCGGAGGCGGCGCTGGCCGGTGCCGGCGACGGCCTCGCGGAGCCCCGGGCGATCTTCGAGCGGCTCGGCGCGCGGCTGTGGCTCGACCGGCTGGAGGCGGTCGCCGCCTCCGGCTGAGCGGACGCTGCCGGTTTCCGCTCGAGCAATCCGAAAGCCGCACTAGCCGCTCGCCGGAAGGTCGGTTACATTCGTCTGGCACCCCCCGCTCAACCGGCGTAAGGAGAGGAATACATTGACCAAGAGGAAGCTCGCGCTGGCCGCGACCCTTGTCGTGATCTCGGCAGTCGCCCTCGTCCTCGCCCTCGGCACCTCGCCGGGCGCGGCGAAGTCGAGCGGCGCGTACAAGGTTGCGTTCATCTATGTCGGCCCGCACAACGACGGCGGCTGGTCGCAGGCACACGACCAGGGCCGCCTCTATGTGCAGAGGCACCTCGGCTCGAAGGTGCAGACGACCTACAAGGAGAACGTTCCCGAAGGACCGCAGGTCGCGACGGTGATCGACCAGCTGATTCGGGACGGGAACCAGATGATCTTCGCGACGTCGTTCGGGTTCCAGCCCGCGATGGCGGCCGCCGCCAAGAAGAACCCGAACGTCAAGTTCGAGATGGCGACCGGCACGATCATCCAGAAGAACATGGCGGAGTACTACGGCCGTGGTGAGGACGCGATCTACCTCTCCGGCATTGCCGCGGGGGCGGCGACGAAGACGGGCACGGTCGGCTACGTCGTCCCGTTCGCGATCCCCGAGGTGATCCGCCACACGAACGCATTCGCACTCGGCGTGCAGAAGGCGCACCCGGGCGCGAAGGTGAAGATCATCTGGACGAACTCGTGGTTCGACCCGGCGAAGGAGAAGAAGGCCGCGGAGAACCTCCACTCGGCGGGCGCCGACGTGATCGGGCAGAACGTCGACAGCCCGTCTGCCGGCCAGTACGCCGAGTCGCAGGGCGTGCCGTGGGTGGGCTACGACTCGGACGCCCAGAAGTTCGCGCCGAAGTCCTGGCTGACCGGAGCGGTCTACAACTGGGGCCCGTATTACCTGAAGCGGGTCAAGGCCGCGATGAACGGGACCTGGAAGACGGGCAACTACTACGGCAGCCTGAAGGACGGGTTCACGAAGCTCGCGCCGTACGGCAAGGGTGTCTCGGCTGCGACGAAGAAGCTGATCGCGCAGCAGAAGGCACTGCTCGTGAGCGGAAAGTGGAACGAGTTCAGCGGCCCGATCTACGACCAGAAGGGCAAGCTGCGCATCAAGAAGGGGCACCGCCCCACGTTCAACGAGCTGTACTCGATGAACTACCTCGTCAAGGGTGTCATCGGAAGCCCGAAGGGCTAGGAGAGCGCCGGGCGGGCGAGGCTTCCGGTCTCGCCCGCCCTCTTTTTATGCCTGCCGCCGTCGAGCTGCGAGGGATCACGAAGCGATTTCCCGGCGTCGTCGCAAACGACGCCGTCGATTTCGAGGCGGCCGAGGGTGAGGTGCACGCGCTGCTCGGCGAGAACGGCGCCGGCAAGTCGACACTCTCGAACATCCTCACGGGCCTCTACCGGCCGGACGAGGGCGAGATCGCCCTGCGCGGCGCGCCCGTCTCGTTCACCTCGCCGCGCGACGCGCTCGACGCCGGCATCTGCATGGTGCACCAGCACTTCCGGCTCGTGCCGCCGTTCACGGTCGCCGAGAACGTCATCCTCGGCGATCATCGCGGCGAGGGAAAGAAGCTGATGGTGCACCCGCGCCGCATCGAGCAGCGCGTCGCGGAGCTCGGAAAGCGCTACCGGATCGCGGTCGATCCGCGCGCGAGGGTGTGGCAGCTGTCGCTCGGCGAGCAGCAGCGCGTCGAGATCCTGAAGGCGCTCTACCGCGAGGCGCGCATCCTCATCCTCGACGAGCCGACGGCCGTGCTGACGCCGCAGGAGGCCGATTCGCTGTTCGAGACGCTGCGCGTGATGGCGGACGAAGGGCGCACGATCATCTTCATCTCGCACAAGCTGCACGAGGTGAAAGCGGTTTCCGACCGCGTGACGGTGCTCCGCGGCGGCAAGACCGTCGACACGGTCCAGACGAAGGACGCGACGCAGCGCTCGCTTGCCGCGCTGATGGTGGGGCGCGAGGTGGCGCTCGCCGAGCGCGTCGAGGGCGCGGGCGAGATCGGCGCGCCCGTCCTCGACGTGCGCGACCTCTGGGCGGCCGGCGACCGTGGCGGGGATGCGCTGCGCGGCGTGTCGCTGACTGTCCGCGGTGGAGAGATCGTCGCGATCGCCGGCGTTGCCGGGAACGGGCAGCGCGAGCTTGCCGAGACGGTGACCGGGATGCGCCCGGCCGCGCGCGGCGAGGTTGCCGTCGACGGCAAGCGCCTGCACAGCGGCGACGCGCGCGCGGCGATTCGCGCGGGTGTCGCCCACGTTCCGGAAGACCGTCTGACGACCGGCGTCGCCCCGTCCCTGTCGATCGCGTCGAACGTCGTCCTCAAGTCGTATCGCGGCGGGAGCGTCACGCGGGGACCCCTGCTGCGCCTCGGCGCCATCCGCGAGCACGCCGCGGCGCTGATCGCGCGGTATGACGTGCGCGGTGGCGGGCCGGAGCTGCCGGCGCGCCGGCTCTCGGGCGGGAACCTGCAGAAGGTCGTGCTCGCGCGCGAGTTCCACGGCTCTCCGCGCGTGCTCGTGGTCGCCTCGCCGACGCGCGGCCTCGACGTCGCCGCGATCGAGACCGTGCACCGCTACCTGCGGGAGGCCGCCGCGGACGGTGTCGGCGTGCTGCTCATCTCGGAGGACCTCGACGAGATCCGCGCGCTCGCGGATCGCATCTTCGTCATCTACGAAGGCGCGATCGTGGGCGAGCTGGATGCGCGCACGGCGACGGTCGAGGAGATCGGGCTGCTGATGGCCGGAGGCGTCGCCGAGTGATCAGGATCGAGCGGCGCCTCGCGCAGCCGAAGTGGCTCTCGCTGGCCGTGCCGGTCGGGTCGGTCGTCGTCGCGTTCGGCGTGATGACGGTCGTCCTCCTCGTCACGCACCACTCTCCGGGCAGCACGTTCCGCCGTATCGTCGACACGGGGTTCCTCGGCAGCCAGTCGCTGAACGCCACCTTCGTCGCGGCGACGCCGCTCCTCTTCACGGGGCTGTGCGCGGCAGTCGCCTTCCGCATGCAGCTCTTCAACATCGGCGGCGAAGGGCAGCTCTACGCCGGCGCGATCCTCGGCGCTGCCGCAGGCATCGCTCTCGGCAACCACTCGGGTTGGCTCTCGGTGCCCGCGATGATCGCCGCGGGCGCCGTCGGCGGTGCCGCGCTCGCACTCGTGCCGGGCATCCTGCGTGCGTTCCTCTCGACCAACGAGATCATCACCTCGCTGATGCTGAACTACGTCGGCGCGCTCGTCATCAGTTACCTGATCTTCGATTCGCAGTCCTACTGGCGCGACACGTCGAGCCCGACGGCGAAGGTGTTCCCGCAGGGGAAGAACCTCCCGGATGCGGCGAACTGGCCCGCCGCGCATGTCGGCTCCCTCTTTCTGCCGTTCGGCGTGATCGCGGGCGCCGTCGTCGCGCTCCTCGTGTGGATCCTCTATACGCGGACCCGGTTCGGGTTCGAGGTGCAGGTGATCGGCGACTCGCCACGCGCGGCGTCGTACGCGGGCATGCGCACGCGCCGGAAGATCCTTGCGGTGATGGCCCTCTCCGGCGCGATCGCCGGA
>JAICTB010000246.1 GCA_025936595.1 Thermoleophilia bacterium
CCGGCCCACGCATCACCGAGGTCGCGAACGCCCTCGGTGAGCACGCGGAGCTGCAGACCGAGTTCACGCAGCGGCCGGGCCACGCGACCGAGCTCGCCGCCGCGGGTGCGGCGGCGGGAGTCGACGCGATCGTCGTCTTCTCGGGAGACGGGACGTACAACGAGGCGCTCAACGGCGCCGATGGCCCGACGCCGTTCGGCTTCGTCCCCGGCGGCGGCACGAGCGTCTTCCCGCGGGCGCTCGGGCTGCCGCGCGACCCCGTCGAGGCGGCGGGCGTGCTGAGCAGGGCGATCGCGGAAGGACGCATGCGCCGCATCTCGCTCGGCGCCGTCAACGGTCGCCGCTTCTGCTTCTCCGCGGGCATCGGCTTTGACGGTGAGGCCGTGCGCCGGCTCGACGCGCTCGGCCGCGACGCAGGCGGCGCGCGGCCGGGCGACCTGATGTTCGCGCGCGTCGTCGTCGGCATGCTGATCGAGCGGCGCGCGCGCTGGGAGCCGCAGCTCGAGATCGAGGGCGTCGGCCGCGCGGCCTTCGTGCTCGTCGCAAACGGCGATCCGTACTCCTACGCCGGCGCCGTGCCACTCCACGTCGCGCCGAGCGCACGCTTCGAGGGGGGCTTCGACTTCCTCGCGCCGACGCGCGTCCGCGCACGCGACGTGCCGCGCCTGATCCGGTTCATCGTGCGCGGGCAGGGCCAGCTCGAGGCCGAAGACATCCTCTCGGGCCACGATCTCGACCGTCTCGAGGTGCGCTGCGACCGGCCGCTGCCGCTCCAGGCTGACGGCGAGGATCTCGGCGACGTCGAGTCGGTCGTCTTCGAGGCGCGCCGCGACGCGATCTCCGTTCTCGTCTGAAGGCGATTGGATAGCTTGCGCCGGCATGCCGGGCGACGCGCTCACGGACACGGACCTGCTCGAGCTCTACCGCCGCATGGTGCTCCTGCGCACCTACGACGAGCGCTCCGTCGTCTATCACCGGCAGGGGCGCATCGGCACCTACGCCATCTACTGGAACCACGAGGCGATCCAGGCCGGCGCGACCTTCGCGCTCACCGACGAGGACTGGATCTTTCCCTCGTACCGCGAATCGGCGATCGGCCTCGTGCGCGGCATGCCCGCCGAGACGATCCTTCAGTGGTGGCGCGGCCATCCGTCCGGCTGGTGGAGCCCGGCCGACTGGAACGTCGCCTCGATCTGCGTCCCGATTGCGACGCACGTCCCGCATGCCGCCGGGCTCGCGTGGGGAAAGAAGCTGCGGGACGAACCGACCGTTGCGATGGCCTTCTTCGGCGACGGCGCGACGAGCGAGGGCGCGTTCCACGAAGGCGTGAACTTCGCCGCCGTGATGAACGCGCCGGCGGTGTTCGTCTGCAACAACAACCAGTGGGCGATCTCGACCCCGATCGAGGCGCAAACGCGTGCTGAGACGCTCGCCGACAAGGCAGTCGGCTACGGGATCCCCGGCGTGCGCGTGGACGGGCTCGACGTGCTCGCGGTGTACGACGCGGCGCGCGAGGCGGTGGAGCGGGCGCGTGCCGGCGGCGGGCCGACGCTGATCGAAGCCGTTCACTATCGCGCGGCTCCGCACGCGACGGCGGACGACCCGCGCGCCTACATCGACCTCGCGCGCGTCGAGGAAGAGCGCGCCCGCGAGTGTGTCGGGCGCTTCGAGAAGCTGCTGCGCGAGCGCGGCGTCTTGAGCGACGAGCTCGTCGAGTCGGCGCGCAAGGATGCGGAGGATCTGATGCGCGCGGGGATCGCCGCAGCCGAGGCCGAAGCGCCGCCCGATCCCGAGCTGCTGTTCGCGCACGCGTACGTCGACCCGCCGGGGAATCTGCGAAGTGGCTGACCTGACGCTCGTCGAGGCGGTGAACGACGCGCTGCACGTCGAGCTCGCTCGCGACGACAACGTGCTGGTGCTCGGCGAGGATGTCGGTCGCGCGGGCGGCGTCTTCCGCGCGACCGCAGGCCTGCTCGAACGTTTCGGCGCCGACCGCTGCGTCGACACGCCGCTCGCCGAGGCGGGCATCCTCGGCGCCGCAGTCGGCCTCTGCATGGCGGGCTGGCGGCCGGTGTGTGAGATGCAGTACGACGCGTTCTCGTACCCGTGCCTCGACCAGCTGATCACGCACGTCGGCCGTTACCGCTGGCGCTCCGGCGGCCGCATGGAGTTCCCGATCACGATCCGCATGCCGTACGGCGGCGGCGTGCGCGCACCGGAGCTGCACGACGACTCGCCGGAGACGTACTACGTGCACACACCCGGCATCAAGGTCGCGATCCCGTCGACGCCGGCGGATGCGAAGGGCCTGCTCGCTGCCGCGATCCGCGATCCCGACCCCGTCGTGATCTTCGAGCCGAAGCTCGTCTACCGCACGGCGCGTGGCGAGGTGCCGGACGGAGACCATGTCGTGCCGCTCGGCCGCGCGCGCGTCGCGCGTGAGGGCGACGACGTGACGCTGATCGCCTACGGCGCGATGGTGAACGTGTGCGAGCAGGCGGCGGATGCGCTCGACGTGTCGTGCGAGGTGATCGACATCCGCTCGCTGCGGCCGCTCGATGAGGCAGCCATCCTCGCGTCGGTCGCGAAGACGGGCCGCGTCGTGATCGTGCACGAGGCACCCCGCACCGCCGGGTTCGGCGCGGAGCTGGCGGCGCTGATCGCCGAGCAGGCGATCTTCGACCTGCAAGGCCCCGTGCTTCGCGTCACCGGCTTCGACGTCCCGTACCCGTACTGGACGATCGAGGACGCGTACGTCCCGTCCGTCGAGCGCGTCGCTGCGGCGGTACGCTCGCTCTTCTGAGCGAACGTCTTCGGCTCTGGCTCGAACGCGACCGTCGCGGCGCGGGCTACCACCTGCGTGATGCGGCGACCGGCGAGGCGGTGACCTGGGAGGACGAGCGCATCCGCGTCGTCCCGGTCGCTGGCGTCTCGTTCCGCGCCGAGGAGGTGCGCGACCCGTCCTTCGACCCGGGTGCGCGGCTCGCGCTCGTACCGGAACCGGAGAACGAGCACGACCCGAACGCGATCGCGATCTGGAACGAAGAGCGGACGCTGCAGGCCGGTTACGTGCCGCGCGAGGTCGCTGCCGAGCTCGACCGGTCCGAGCTCGCGTTC
>JAICTB010000239.1 GCA_025936595.1 Thermoleophilia bacterium
CCAGTCGCGCGCGCCGAGCAGCTTCTTCTCCTCGGCGGTGAGGCCGAACTGGTCCATCCACTTCTCCTCGTCGGCGGCGAAGAGCGCGCGCTGCTCCTCGTGCTTCAGCGAGTAGGCGGCCTTGTTCAGCCGCATGCCGCGCCGCGCCGTCGTCTCGTCGAAGAGATCGAGCTCGGGCGGCAGGTTCTTCGGCTGTACGGCGTCGAGCCGTGCGCGGTAGTCGTCGGTCAGCTCCATTTCACCCTCACCTGGTTTGGGGACCGGAATTCCCAGCCGGAGATCTCGACGGCGTGGTCGTCGTCGAGCCGCAGGCCGGGCAGTCGTTCGAGCAGCACGCGCCACGCGGCGCGCGTCTCGTAGCGCGCGAGCCGCGCGCCGAGGCAGAGATGCGGGCCCGTCGCGAACGCGAGATGCGAGCCCTCGTTGCGCCGCACGTCGTAGCGCTCGGGATCAGTCCAGTTGCGCTCGTCGCGGTTGGCCGACGCGAGCACGGCGGCGACGAGCGAGCCTTGCTCGAGCGCGACACCGGCGATCTCCGTCGCACCCGTCGTCTGCCGCGTCGACGTGCCGACCGGCGAGTGCCAGCGCGCGGCTTCCTCGATCGCCTGGTTGACCAGGCTCGGCTCCGTCCGCACCAGCTCCAGCTGCTCCGGATGCGAGAGGATCGCCCAGAGCGAGAGCGAGATCAGGTCGGTCGTCGCCTGCAGCCCGCCGACGATCATCACCTTGAGGTTCGCGCGGATCTCCTCGAGCGTCAGCTTCTCGCCGTCGACCTCGGTGTGGACCATCGAGGAGAGCAGCGTGTCGTTCGGCTCTCGCGAGAGCCGGTCGACGACGGGCGCGACCGTCTCGTTCACCTCGGCGGAGGCGGCGTCGGCGATCTTCTGGCGCTCCGGATCGCCCTCGAAGTTCGCAGCGCCCTCGGCGAGCTCCGCGAACCAGCGCCGCAGCGTCGACTCCTCGACGAAGTCGAGGCCGAGCGCCTGCTTCAGCACGCGCGCCGAGAGGGGCTCGGCGAAGTCGGCGACGAGGTCGCACTCGCCGCGCCCGGCAAAGCCGTCGACGAGCTCGGAGGCGATCGGCGAGATCACCTTGTCCGGATATTCGCCGATCGCGCCGACGCGGAACCACGGGTAGATGATCGAGCGGATGCGGGCGTGGTAGGCGCCCTCGGAGCCGAGCAGGTTCTTGCCGAAGGTGCGGTTGAGGGTCGACGGCTCCGTCTCGCCCGTGAAGAGCGCCGGGTTCTTGTCGACGTGCTGCACGTCGTCCCAGCGCGTGACGAGCCAGAGCCCGACCGACTCGACGAAGCAGACGGGCGCCTCCGCGCGCAGCTGCTCGTACGTCGGGTACGGATCGGCCTCGAGCTGCTCGACGGTGATCTCGCTACCGATGCTCAAGCGATGCCTCCTCGTATGTTCGCACTGCGTCCGCAGCCTCGCCGACGAGCTCGCGCGCCGCAACACCCTGCTCGCCGAGGTAGGCCGAAAGCTCCGTCGTCGCACGCGCGAGCGCGTCCGCGCCGTCAGTGATCACGACGCTCGTCAGCTGCACCGCGCTCGCGCCGGCGAGCAGCATCTGCGCGACGTCGCGCCCGTTGCGCGCGCCGTTCGTGCCGACGAGGCAGCCGTCCGGGCGCGCCTGCCGCGTCTTCGCGAGGTGGCGGCAGGTGAGCGGCACCGCCCAGGCGCCGCCGATCGCCGCGAACGTGCCGAGCACCGGCCGCCGCGTCTCCAGGTCGGAGAGGAATCCCTGCGCGCGCGAGGCGAGGACGACGGCGTCCGCGCCCGCATCGAGCGCCGCGGCCGCGTCGGCGACGGGATCGAGGCCGCCGACCTTCACCGTCAGCGGCAGCGCGACGGCGTCGCGGATCGGCCGCACGAGGTCGACGCCGGTGCGGATCGCGCCGGCCGCCGCCTCCGCGGCGTGCGGGGCGCCGATGTTCAGCTCGAGCCAGCGCAGCCCGGCCGCCTCGAACGCGCGTGCCATCCGCACCGCCTCGTCGACGCCGGAAACGATCAGGCTCGGCACGACGTAGGCGTCGCCTGCCTCGCGGTCGAGTGCCGCGAGCGTTCCGACCCACTGGTCGAACGCCTCGTCGACGAGGCCGGAGCGGCAGAAGAGCGAGTCTTCGCGCGCGGCCGGGCCGACCTCGCGCACGTTGAAGTCGCTGTCGACGAGCGCATACGCGGCGGCGCGCAACTGGGCCTTCGCCGCCGCCGACTCGTTCGTCGACTTGGCGACGACCGCGGCGGCGCCCGCCGCGAGACAGGCGCGGATCTGCTCCGCGTTCTGCGTCGCCTCGCCCGAGCCCGCGATCACCGGGCTCTTCAGCTCGAGCCCGGCGACGGTGACGGCGAGGTCAGCCACGCGCGTACGCCGATCGCAGCAGCGCGAGATCCGACGACTCGATCGCGTAAGCGAAGCGCTCGTCCGTTCCGAACCCGCCGAGCACAACGCCCGCCTGCGACGCCGCGGCGGCGAGCTCGTCGACGCGCGCCTTGACGCGAGCAGAGTCGAAGCCGAGGTCGACGGTGAGGTCGGTGACGCCGATGAACGCGACATCGGCGCCGGCAGCGAGGATCTCGTCGAGCGGGTCGTCGGTGTCGGCCGTCTCGAGCTGGATCACGAGAACCGGCGGCGTGCTCGCGCGCACGTAGTCGGCGAGCGGCGTCGCGCCGAAGCGCGCGACGGAGTGGGCGAGGCTCACCGAGCGCGACCCGTCGGGCGCGTAGAGGCATGCGTCGCGCAGCGCGCTCACCTCGGCGCTCGAGCGCACCGACGAGAGCTGGATGCCGGCGGCGCCCGCCTCGAGCAGCCGGTTGACGAGCCCGCCGTCGTTCGCATGCAGCCGCGCGAGCACCGGGAAGCCGAGCGCCCAGCCGTGATGGACAAGGCGCAGCGCGTCTGCCTCGGAGAGCTGGGAGTGCTCGAGGTCGACGACCGCGAAATCGAGGGTGGCGGCGGCGATCTCGACGACCTCCACCGACGGCAGCTTGATGAATGTGCCGTGTACGCGCTGCGCGCCGGAGAGGGCGGCGCGCAGGCTTGACAGGCCTTCCGCCATGTGGGACGTTATCTCACATTGTGAGGTGAGCCGCAAATCGGGCCGCCCCGCCCTGCGTTCGAGGAGGTCGAACACGTGGAAGCTTCCGGACACGAAGGAGGCCGCGGCCTGAGGCGCAACGCCATCGGCCTGCCGGGTCTCGTCGCACAGTCGCTCGGGGTGACGGCGCCCGAGATCTCCGCCGTCGTGATCGCCGCCGTCGTCGCGACGAAGATCGGCGCCTTCACACCGCTCGGGTTCCTCGTCGCCGGCATCGGCGCGATCGGGCTGGCCCTGATCTACGGCCGCTTCGC
>JAICTB010000033.1 GCA_025936595.1 Thermoleophilia bacterium
AGGCCCCGGGCGGTTCTCGCTCGACCGGCTGATCGGCTGGGACGACAACCTGAGCGGTCTCTGGTGGGGCGTCGGCGTCCTCGGCACGGCCGCGCTGGGCGCGGCCCTCGTCCTCACGGTCATGCGCCCGCGGCAGCACCAGGTCTAGCGCGGGGGGAAACCGACAGTTTCCCCCCGCGCCTCCATCGGGGTGCGGAGATTTGAACTCCGGACCTCTCCGACCCGAACGGAGCGCGCTACCAGGCTGCGCCACACCCCGATACGCGGCACAGGTTAGCGCGCCGCGAAGAACTCGAGCGCGGCCCGCGCGCAGACCTCGGGCCGCTCGCCGATCAGCAGGTGCCCGCAATCGGCGATCACCCTGATCGGCGCGCGCAGCCGCCGCGCGTACTCGAACCCGTCCTCGACCGGCACCTGCTTGTCGCGTCCGCCCCAGAGGAGCAGGACCGGGCAGCGCACCCGTTCCAGATCGCGCCGCGGGTCGTCGGCGGCGAGCGCGAGCCCAGCGCCCAGCGCGTCCGTGTGCAGCGCGGAGGCGCGCAGGAACCCGTGAACGGCCCGCTCGGAGAGAAGATCGGCGTTCGACACCTCGAGGCCGCCGAAGACGAGGCGCCGCAGGCGAGACGACCGCGCGATCCGCTCGACGCGGCGGCCGGCGATTCGAGCAGGCTGCACGATCCCCGCGAGCGTGATCGTCAGCTCGGCCCAGCGCGTCGAGCTCGAGATGCCCGCAGCCGCGGCGACGACGATCCGGCGGACGAGCTCCGGGTGCCGTTCGGCGAGGCGGAGAGCGACGACGCCGCCGAGCGAGTGGCCGAGGACGTCGACGGGCCCGTCGAGGAGCGGGACGAGTGCGTCCGCGAAGCCGCGCAGGCTTGCCGCCGCGGGGAGCGGCGCCGACCCGCCGTGACCCGGGAGGTCGGGCACGATCAGGCGCCTGCCGGGGAGGTGCGGCTGCATCTCCGTGAAGTTCCAGGCGGCGCCGCCGTAGCCGTGCACGAGGAGGAGCGGCGGCCCCTCCCCGCCGACGAAGGCCCGCAGGCGGGCTCCGCGCCACTCGTAGCGCCGTTCCTCGAGGCCTGGGAGGAGATCGATCGCTTCTGTCATCCGGATCGATTATGGTTGGGTGACTGTGAGCTCGACGGCGACAAGGCGGGGCGCGTGACGAGCCCCGGCCTGTGCCCAAAGGAGCTGGAGTCCGAGCCCGCTAGCGCATCGTGCGCGGCGGGCTTTTTCGTGGCTTGAAACGGAAGGAGCGAGATGGCAAACCACCTGACGCCCGATGAGCTGTCGAAGGAAGTCGGAATCGAGACGGACGAGGTGATCCGCATCTGCGTCGAGGAGCACGTGCCGATCTACCACGGAAAGATCGACAAGACGCTGTTCCAGGCGCAGCTGCAGGCGCTGGGGGCGCTGCCCGCACAGCACTGACGAGAGAGCTACTTGCGGGAAGAGGCGGCGGCGCGCTTTTGCGGTGCCGCCTTTTTCTTGGGCGCACGTGAGCGCTTGCCGGCCGCTTCGACCGACGCACGCAGCGCCTCCATCAGGTCGACGACCGGCGCCGGCGCCGCCTCGGCGGGCGCCTCGATCTCGCGACCGTCGAGCTTCGCCTCGAGCAGCTCGCGCAGCGACTCGCGGTACTCGCTCCGCAGCTCCTTCGGCTCGAACGTCCCGGCGAGCGACGCGATGATCTGCTTTGCGAGCTCGAGCTCCGGCTCGCGCACCTCGGAGGTCGCGACCGCCTCGTCGATCTCTGCGTGGTCCTTGACGTCCTCGTGGACGAACAGCGTCTCGAGCGCGAGCGCGTCCCCCATCGGCCGGATCAAACAGAGCTTCTCCTTGCCGGCGAGGACGAAGCGGCCGAGCGCAGCGACGCCGGCCTCCTTCATCGCCTCGAGCAGCAGCACGTAGGGCCGGCGCGCCGCCTCGGCGCCCGCAGGCACGAGGAAGTAGGTGCGGTCGAAGTAGATCGGGTCGACCTCCTCGAGCGTCACGAACCTACTGATCTCGATCGAGCGGCTCGTGTCCCGCTGCTCGATCGCCTCGAGGTCTGCTTCCTCGACCATCACGAACTGGCCCTTCGCGACCTCCCAGCCCTTGACGAGCTCGTCCGATTCGACGTCGCGCTCGTGCACGGGGCACCAGCGCTTCTGCTTGATCGGCGAGCCGCACTCGCGATGCAGGAGGCGGAACGAAACATCCGACTGGCGCGCAGCGGGCTTCGTCGCGGGCGCGAGCCCGACGGGGATGTTGACGAGACCGAAGCTGACGGAGCCGTTCCAGGATGTACGCATCTGCAGGTAAATCGTATCTGGGACGAGCCGGATTCGCGCTCCCCTTCCGTCTTCCTGCGGGATATGTTGAATGAGATGGCCCGCGCTCGGACGATCGCGAATCTGTGGCGGGACGCCGTCGCGGCCGGCCATCCCGACCCCGCCTACCTCCACCAGGTCGACGGCGAGTGGGTCGGGGTCACCTGGGCAGAGGCGGCGCGCGCCGTGGACGAGCTCGCAAACGGGCTGCTTGCGCTCGGCGTGGAGCGCGGCGATGCGTTCGCGCTACTCGCACGGACGAACCTCGAATGGTCCCTGTTCGACTTCGCGCTGGCGCTCGTCGGCGCCGTCGGTGCGCCGATCTACGCGTCGAGCTCGCCGCGCGACGCACGGTACGTGCTCGAGCACTCGGAAGCGGTCGGCGTGCTCGTCGAGGACGACGACCAGCGTGCAAAGGTGGCCGGCTCCGACGTCACGCACATCATCTCGTTCGACGAGCTCGATGCTCTGCGTGAGCGTGGACGTGACCATGCGGCGTCGCATCCCGGCGACCTGAGCGCACGCGCGGATTCGATCGGCGAGGACGACCTCTTCACCTTCATCTACACCTCGGGCACCACCGGTCCTCCGAAGGCGTGCATGATCCGCCACCGCAACTACTACGCGATGGTGCAGAAGGGCGACGAGGTGGAAGGGGGTCGCCTGACCGAGCCCGGGGACGTGATGCTGCTCTACCTGCCGCTCGCGCACAACTACGGCCGGTTGCTGCACCTCTCTGCCTCGTATGTCGGCTACACGATCGCGTTTCTGCCGGATCCGCTCCTCGCAGCCGTCGAGTTGCCGCGCGTCCGGCCCCATCTCTTCCCCAGCGTGCCGCGCGTCTACGAGAAGATCCACACCGCTGTCGTGGCGAAGTTCGAGGAGACGCGCGGCGTGCAGAAGGCATTGATCGAGTGGGCGCTGCGCGTCGGATACCGCGTGTCGAAGCTGCGCCAGGCGAAGCAGCCCGTCCCGCGCGGATTGCTCGTGCAGCACCGCATCGCGGACCGTCTGGTCTACCGAAAGGTGAAGGCGCGCCTCGGCGGGCGCCTGCGCTACGCGAATGCGGGCGGTGCGCCGCTCTCGCGCGACATCGCCGAGTTCTTCCATGCGATCGACATCCTGATCCTCGAGGGCTACGGGCTCTCCGAGGTGACGACCGCCGCGACGGTGAACCGCAGGGACGACTTCAAGTTCGGCACGGTCGGCAAGGCGCTCCCGGGCGTCGAGCTCCGGATCGCGCGCGACGGCGAGATCCTGATCCGCTCGAACACCGTCTTCGCCGGCTACTACCACGACGAAGCGGCGACGAGCGACGTGCTCGACGACGAGGGATTCGTGCACACGGGCGACATCGGACATCTCGACGACGACGGATTTCTCGTCATCACGGACCGCAAGAAGGACATCATCGTCACCGCCGGCGGCAAGAACGTGGCGCCTCAGAACCTCGAGAACGAGCTGAAGGCGCATCGCGTGATCTCGCAGGCGATCGTGGTCGGCGATCGCAGGCCGTACATCGCCGCCCTCGTGACGATCGATCCCGAATTCGACGGCGCCGACCCGCAAGCCGAGGTGCGGAAGGCCGTCGATGCGGTGAACGACGGGCGCTCGCGCTTCGAGCAGATCAAGCGCTTCGCGATCCTCCCGCGCGACTTCGCGCTCGAGCACGACGAGGTGACGCCGACGCTGAAGCTGCGTCGCAAGGTGATCCTCGAGCACTTCGCCCGCGAGGCGGATGCGTTGTACGAGCCCGGCGGCTAGAGAATGCGGCGCGCGCCGACGTAGGTCGCGGCGTACCAGCTCTCGTCGAGGCTCGAGATCTTGACCACGTCGCCGGTGTGCGGCGCGTGCACGAACTGGTCGCCGCCGATGTAGATGCCGACGTGACCGAGGCCGTCGAAGAAGACGAGGTCGCCGGGGGCGAGCTGGTCGCGCGACACAGGGACGCCGTAGCCGTACTGCGCGTACGTCGAGTGCGGCAGGGAGACACCGACCTGCGCGTACGCCCACATCACGAGCCCGGAGCAGTCGAAGCCGCCGGGGGCCGAGCCGGCCCACACATAGGGCGTGTTGAGCTGTGAGAGCGCGACGCCGACGACACCGCTATGAGTCGGAGGCGGCGCGACGACCGTGTCGGTCGAGGGCGTGACCGCCGAGATTCCCACGACCGTGTCCTGGCGCGGGGCGGCGCGCCGCTCCTCCTCGATCCGAGCCTGCGCCTCGTGCGCCATCTGGAGCTGACGCGCCTGGTCGGCGGCGACGAGCTGCGCGATCTCGCCCTTGATCGACGCGTACAGGGTTCTCTGCGCAGCGATCTTCGATTCGATCGCGTGCTTCGCCGCGGCACGCTGCGCGACGACGCGTTGCTGCAGCGCGTGCGCGTGCGCAAGAGAGTTGCCCTGGCGCCTCACCGCGGAGCGAAACGTCTTCACCTGGTCGAGAATGTTCGAGTCGAGTTGCGTGACGTTCTTCACGCTGTCGATGCGGTTGATCATGTCGTCGAGGCTCTTCGCCCCGAGGATGACCTCCATCGTCGACGACTGATCGGAGGTGTAAAGCGTCACGAGCCGCTTCGCGATCGTGCGCTGACTCTGCTTCAGGTTCTGCTTCGCGACGTGCAGCTCGTACCGGTTCTCACGCAGGTCACGCTGGATCCGCGCGAGCTTCCGGTCGGCGGCGAGGTACTGCGAGCGCGCCACCTCGAGCGAGTCGGAGAGCTGCTGCAGCCGGCCCATGGCCTGCTGCGCCTCTGCGCGCTTCGACGTGATCGAAGGGTCCGCAAAAGCCGGGACTGCCGCCAGGAGGGCGATCGAGATCCCTGCGAGAACGTACGGCGCCTGCCCCAGCCTACGAATGACAACCCCCGGACCGGGGACGGGACGGGCGCACCGGTAGGGGCCGGTACGTCACGAGTACGGCAGGTTAGCAATGTGTTCGGACGCACGTCAATCGGTACCTACCGCTAACCGCGCCCGAAACCTGTCTCTTTCTGCACGAACAGGCGGTTTCCCTCCTTCCGCGCTGTGGTACGGTCCCGCCCCGTGCTAGGGCAGGCACATACGCCGCGGCGGCGCCTGATCCCGCTCGCGGCGATCGCGCTGGCGGTTCTCGTCGCCCCGGCGGTCGGCGGAGCGAACCCGTCGCATAGTGCAGCGACGTTGCGCGCGCGAGACGAGGCGATCGCAGCGAAGTCGCGCGCAGCCGTCCTCGGTCTCTACTCGCTCGACGAGCAGCTCGGTGCGGCCCGCACGAAGCTCGCGTCGTTGCAGAGACGGGCGCAGTCGCTTCGCGCCGAGCGGGCCAGCCTCGCCCATCAGCTCAACGTCGCAAAGCGGGGCACGCGGATCTCGCAACGGCAACTCGCGGAGCGCCTGCGCGCGCTCTACGAAGACGGTAACGTCGAGCCGCTCGAGGTCGTGCTCGGTTCGAAGAGCCTCGACGAGGCGCTCACGAACCTCGACAACCTGAACCGCGTCGCGGGGCAGGGCCGCGCCGTGCTGCACGAGCTCGCGCAGGCGCGTGAATCGCTGCACGCGGCAGCGCACACGCTCGCGACGCGCAGAGCGGCGCTCGCCGCGGCGACGCGCGAGGCGCAGACGACGACAGAGTCGCTCGAACGCGCACGGGCCGCACGTGGCGCGTACATCTCTTCCCTCGCCACGCAGCGGCGCATGACGGAGGGGCAGATCGCAGCGCTCGTCGCCCAGGCGCGCGCGGCGCAGACCCGGACGGCGGAGCTGCAACGGAGCATCCGCGCCACGTCGCCCGCCGCAGCGGCGACCTTCGTCTCGTCGCGGGCCGCCGCGGTTGCAGCGCCGGGGGCACGGACGATCACCGTCTCGGCAACCGGCTATTCGCTTCCGGGGAGCACCTCGAGCGGGTTGCCGGTCGGCTGGGGCGTCGTCGCCGTCGATCCGTCGGTGATCCCGCTCGGGACGCACATGACGGTTCCGGGCTACGGCGAAGCGGTGGCGGCGGACACGGGGGGCGCGGTCGCCGGCTCGTCGATCGACCTCTGGTTCCCGTCGACTGCACAGGCGAACGCATGGGGTCGCCGCTCCGTGACTGTCGTTCTCCACTAAGAACTCATTCTGCAATGAGTTCTAAGAGCCTCTAAGGGGCTTGCGAGCACGCGCGCGGGTACACTGGCCGTCCCCGCGATGCCCAGGACGGCCAAGCTGACCGACGCAGCGAACACTCCCGAAGCAATCGAGCCACGCGTCCTGCTCGTGGACGATCACGACCTGTTCAGGACGGGTCTTCGCAACCTGCTCGAAGAGCAGGGCGTGCAGATCGTCGGCGAGTGCGACAACGGCACCGACGCGTTGCACGGCGTGCGCGAGCTCGCCCCGGACGTCGTCGTCATGGACCTCAACATGCCGGGGATCAGCGGCGTCGAGGCGACACGCCAGATCTCGATGATCGCACCGCTCACGCGCGTGCTCGTCCTGACGATCTCCGACCAGGACAGCGACGTGATGGACGCGATCCTCGCCGGCGCGTGCGGCTACCTACTCAAGGAGGCGTCGATCGCGGAGCTGATGAGCGGCATTCGCTCCGCCGCGATCGGCGAGTCCCTCGTCTCCCCCACCATCGCCGCGAAGGTGCTGCAGCGCGTCCGCGCGTCCAGCACGTCCCACCACGAGGCAGAGCTGATCCAGTCCGAGCTGTCCGATCGCGAGATCGAGGTGCTGAAGCTGATCGCGAACGGCAAGGACAACGCGATGATCGCCGGGGAGCTGCACATCAGTCCGAAGACAGTCAAGAACCACATCTCGAACATCCTGATGAAGCTGCAGATCGACAACCGGATCCAGGCCGCGGTCTACGCGGTCCGCTCCGGGATCGTCTAGTTATCTAGGAGACCGGGCTGCCGACGCGTACGCCGTCAGCATGGCGGCGCAGGTCCGCGAGGAGCGCACGGAGCTTCTCGGCGTCGATCGCGTTGCCGTCGAGCCGCTCGACGAGGCCTGCAAGCTCGTGCGCCTTCTTCTCGGTGTCGCCTCGCTGGATGCCCTGCGTGACCGACGCCATGCGCTTCTCGAGCCGCAGGCGCTCCGCGTCGAGGGCCAATGCATGCGCATAGCCGTCCGTCAGCGTGTGCTCGATCTCTTCGAGATCGCGGGCGGGAGCGCTCAGGAGCGCGGTGATCTGGGCGATAAGGTCGGTCATGGCGGCCAGCCTTCGATTCTTGGGACGCAACCGGACGGTGGCAAGGGCCGCCAGGCCCATCCCGGTCCAGGCTGGGACCCACCCAGCGGCCGCCTTGGTCACAACAGAGCTCTCCGTCACAATGGCCCTGTGCGGAGGACGCTCGCCATCGCGATCGCCGTGGTGGCGGTCGTCCCGGTCGCGCGCGCCGACGCGCCGCCACTCACGACGCGCCTCGCCCAGGCGCTCGCGGTGCCCGGCAACGCCGCGACGACATCCTCCGCAGTCGCGGTCGATCTCACGACCGGCTCCATCCTCTTCGCTCGCAACGCGGACCTGCCGCTGGCGCCGGCGTCGAACGAGAAGCTGACCGTCACCTATGCGGCGCTCCGCGAGCTCGGTGCGGCCTACCGGTTCCACACCGAGGTGTTCGCGCGGGGAACGCTCGACGGCGACACGTGGCACGGCGACGTCTTCCTCAAGGGCTTCGGCGATCCGACGCTCACTTCGCTGCAGCTCGACAGCCTCGCGGCGCAGATCGCCGAGCTCGGGATCGTGCGCATCGACGGTCGAGTGCTGGCTGACGAGACGTGGTTCGACGCGAAGCGCACAGCGCCCGGCTGGAAGGCGTCGTTCTACGTGAACGAGTGCCCGCCGCTCTCGGCGCTCGTAGCCGACCGGGGGTGGTACGACCACCACACCGCATCGCAGCCCGCGCTCGCGGCGGCAGGCCTCTTCCGTGCATTGCTCCGCGCGCACGGCGTCACCGTCGGCCCCGTCGGGAGCGGCCGCGCACCGGAGTCCGCGCTCGAGCTCGCGGAGGTGGAGTCGGCGCCGTTGACGAAGGTGCTGGCGGAGATGGATCGCGAGAGCGACAACTTCATCGCCGAGATGCTTCTGAAGGAGCTCGGCGCGGAAGCAGGGACGGCCGGGACCACGCCTGCAGGAGCGGCGGTCGTGCGCCGCGATCTCGCGGCAGACGGAATCCCGCTCGCCGGCGTGCGCATCGTCGACGGCTCCGGGCTGTCGCTCGACGACCGGCTGACGGCGCACGCCCTCTCGGCGCTCCTGCTCTCCGCGTGGAACGACTCCGGCCTTCACGCCACCATCTGGTCGGCGCTCCCGGTCGCCGGAGCGACCGGCACGCTGGAGGACCGGATGCAGCGCCGGCCCGCGCGCGGCGCCGTGCACGCGAAGACCGGCACGACGGATCGCGCCTCGGCGCTCTCCGGCTACGTCCGCGACCGGTACGCGTTCGCGGTGATGCAGAACGGGTGGCCCGTCGCGACGAGTGCGGCGCGCAAGGCGCAGGACCGGTTCGCGACCGCGCTCGCGTCAGCCCCCTAGAAGCGCCTTCAGGTCGTCCTCCGTCAGGAGCGGCACGCCCGCCTTCTGCGCCTTCGCGACCTTCGAGCCCGGGCTCTCGCCCACGACAACCCCGGTCGTCTTCTTCGAGACGCTGTCGGAGACCTTGGCGCCGAGCGCCTCGAGCGCCGCCCGCGCCTCGTCGCGCGAATACGACTCGAGCGTGCCGGTGACGACGTACTGCGAGCCGGTGAGCGGGCCTTCGACCGGACGGTCGCCCTCGTCGGCTTCGAAGCGCAGCCCGAGCGTCTTCAGCTCCTCGACCAGGCGCGCATTGTCGGAGTCGGCGAACCACTCGGCGATCGCCTCCGCGCGCTCGGGGCCGATGCCCTCGCACTCAATGATCTCCTCCTGCGTCGCGCCGGCCAGGCGGTCGACGCTCCCGAAGTGGCGTGCGAGGTTCTGCGCCGTCACCCAGCCGACGTCCGGGATGTTGAGGCCGTAGAGCACGCGCCGGAACGGGATCGCCTTCGACGCGGCGATCGCGTTGACGACGTTCGTCGCGGACGTCTCGGCGAAGCCGTCGAGCTCGAGCAGCTGCTCCTTCGTCAACCGGTAGAGCTCGGGCAGCGAGCGCACGAGCCCGAGCTCCCAGAGGCGTCGCACGAGCTGCTCGCCCACGCCTTCGATGTCGGCTGCCGACTGAACCCAGTTGATCAGCGACTCGAGGCCGCGCGACGGGCACGCACGGTTCGGGCAGCGGTGCATCGCCTCGCCCTCCGGCTTGACGACCTCCGTTCCGCAGAGCGGACATTGCGCGGGCATCTTGAACGGCTTCGTCCCACGGCGGTGCGCGCCGGCCGGGCCGACGATCTGCGGGATCACGTCGCCGGCGCGCTGCACGATCACGTCGTCGCCCTCTCGGATGTCCTTGCGGTTGATGTCCTCCTCGTTGTGCAGCGTGGCGCGCGACACGACGACGCCCCCGACCTCGACCGGCTCCATCAGTGCCCATGGGTTGAGCGCGCCGGTGCGGCCGACGCGAACCATGATCTTCGTCAGCCGCGTCGTCGCGGTCATCGGCGCCCACTTGAACGCGCGCGCCCAGCGCGGCCTCTGGTGCAGCGCGCCGAGCCGTCGCTGCTGCTCGTAGTCGTCGACCTTGATCACGATGCCGTCGATCTCGTAGTCGAGCTCCGTGCGGCGGCGCTCCCATGCAGCGCACTGCTTCGCGACGTCCTCGATCGACTCGAGCCGTTGCGCGAACGGGTTGATCGGGAAGCCGTGCTCCTTCAGCCACTGGAGCGTCTGCCAATGCGACGCGAGCGGCGCGCCCTCGTGCACGCCGATCCCGTACGCCCAGAAGCTGAGCGGCCGCGCCGCAGTGATCGACGAGTCCTTCTGGCGCAGCGAGCCGGCGGCGGCGTTTCGTGGGTTCGGCGTCGGTTTCTTCCCGTCCGCCACGAGACGCTCGTTCAGCGCGCGAAAGCCCGAGAGCGGCATGTAGACCTCGCCGCGCACCTCGATCAGGTCGGGGACGGCGTCTCCCAGCATGCGCAGCGGGATCGCGGGGATGGTGCGGAGATTGATCGTCACGTCCTCACCGATCTCACCGTCGCCCCGGGTCGCGCCGCGCACGAAGAGGCCGTGCTCGTAGGTGAGGTTGATCGCGAGCCCGTCGATCTTCGGCTCGAGCGCGTACGCGATCCCGTCGTCGGTGTCGAGGCGCCTGCGCACGTCGTCGGCCCACTTGTCGAGCGCTTCGGCGGTTGTCACCTTCTCGAGCGACCCCATCGCGCTCAGGTGGCGCACCTTCTCGAACTTCGAAGACGGCGGCGCGCCGACGCGCTGGGTGGGCGAGTCGGGCGTGACGAGCTCCGGATGCTCGCGCTCGAGCTTGACGAGCTCGTCGTAGGCGCGATCGTAGGTCGCGTCGGCGACGGACGGAGCGTCGAGCACGTGGTACTCGTGCAGCCAGCGGTTGAGCTGCGCGCGCAGCTCGGTCGCGCGGACAGAAGCTCTCACAGAATGACCGTCGTGTCGAACCTCTTCCTGTGAGAGCTTCTTAGACGACATCCAGCAGCTCCTCGGCCGTGTCGACGATCACGTCTGCGTGCGTCAGCTTGTCGGCGGTGTGGATCCGGCCCCAGCTGACGCCGATCGCGGCGACGCCGGCGGCCTTCGCGGCCTGCATGTCGAACGGTGAGTCGCCGACGTACGCCGTCTCGCCGGGTGACGCGCCGAGGCGGTCGAGCGCGAGCAGGAGCGGCTCCGGGCTCGGCTTGTGCCGCTCGGTCTCGTCGCCGCCGACGACCGTGTCGAAGAGGTGCTCGATCGGGACGCGCGCAAAGGCGAGCTCGACGGTGGAGCGGCGCTTTGCGGTGACGATGCCGAGGCGGTGGCCGCGCTCCTTCAGCTCGGCGAGCGCAGCGTCCATGCCGGCGCAGCACTCGAGCGTCTCGTGGAGCGGCTCGTTGTGCGCGCGGTAGACGCGCACGAGCTCGTCGACGCGCGCCGGGTCGAGGGCAACCATCTGCGCCTCGAGCCCCGGCCCGCCGACCGCCTGCATCAGCTCGGAGTCGCTCCACGTGCCGCCGACGACCGTCTCGGCCGCATGCCGCATCGACGCGAGGATGATCGCGCCGGAGTCGATCACGGTGCCGTCGAGATCGAAGAGGACGACCGGGAAGCGCACGCGCCGATCGTAGCCAGGCGATCCCGCGCCGACGCAGTCGTATCCCATCGCGACATGTCCCTTCGAGGCACCCCCGGGGTCAGACCCCGTGATGTCTCGGGAGGACGTGGCCATTTAGTCGCGGTAGGCGACCTCGGTCAGGTATAGCGCGTGCGGCGGGGCCGTTGCGCCCGCTTCGCGGCGGGGGCGGCCGCCGAGGAGCGGCGCGAGGTCGCGGCCCTTCAACATCGAGCCGACGAGCGTGCGCACCATGTGACGCAGGAAGGCGTCGGCGGTGATCTCGAACGCGACGACGTTCTCGTCGATCTCGTACCAGCGCACGTGATGAACGGTCCGCGCGAACGCATGATGCTTCGTCTCCGTCGGCGTGAAGGCGCGGAAGTCGTGCTCGCCGAGGATCGCCTGCGCGTTCTCGTTCAGCGCGTCGAGATCGAGCGCCCGCGGGAACCACAGCGAGCGATGCGCCTCGAGCGCCGACCGCTCGTGCCGCCGCCACACGCGGTACCGGTACGAGCGCGACCGTGCGTCGTAGCGCGCATGGAAGCCGTCCCGCTCGCGCTCGACCCGAACGATCGAGACGTCGAGCGGCAGGCGAGCGTTCAGCGCCGCGAGGGCCCGCTCCGCCGGCGGGCCGCAGTCCACCTCCACCGAGACCACGTTCGCGTACGCATGCACGCCTGTGTCGGTGCGGCCCGCGACGGCGAGCTCACCCCAGGTGCCGTACAGGGCGTCGATCGCCTGCTGCAGCTCACTCTGCACCGTGCGGAGGCCGGGCTGGGCCGCCCAGCCGCGAAACGCCGTGCCGTCGTACTCGATCGTTAGCTTCAGGCGCACGTCAGGCGCCCCTGACGCCGTTTGTATGGTCTGCCTGATGCTCTAGTCACTTGTTATCTATCCGATACACTCTAACCATGCCCGAGGAGCATCATTTCCTGCTGCAGCGCGTCCAGCCCGCCATGGTCGGGCTGATCGACGGATCGCTCTCGACGCTCGCGCCCATCTTCGGGATCGCGTTCTACACGCACAAGCCTCACGCCGCCTTCATCGCCGGTCTCGCGACCGCGATCGGCGCCGGCATCTCGATGGCCTACAGCGAGGGGCTCTCGGACACGGGTGAGCTGACCGGCCGCGGGAACCCACTCGTCCGCGGCGGCATCACCGGGGGCGGCACCTTCATCGGCGGCATCCTGCACACGCTCCCGTTCCTGATCCCGAACTACCACGCGGCCGTCGTGTCGGCCGCGATCGTCGTCGGGTTCGAGCTGATCGGGCTGGCGGTGATCCGCTGGCGGTTCTTCGAGACGAGCTTCGCGCGGTCACTTCTGAACTTCGTCGTCGGCGGCGCCATCATCGCCGTCGTCGGCGCTCTCGTCGGCTCCGCCGCCTGACTCGTCCGCCGCTTCCGCGACCGGCTCCTCGACGAGCTCTTCGACCTCCGCCGGCTCCTCTTCCTCGACCGGCTCGGGCGTGCGCTCCTCGCGCTGCGTCGCGACGTACTCCTCGTCGACGAGCTCGAGGTAGACCATCTCGGCGGCGTCACCCGGGCGAGGCCCGATGCGGACGATGCGCGTGTAGCCGCCCGGGCGGTCCTTGAAGAGCGGCGCCACGTCGGTGAACAGGCGGTGCACCACGTCACGCGAGCGCAGGAACGCCGTCGCCTGCCGGCGCGCGTGCAGGTCGCCGCGCCGGCCGAGCGTGATCATCTGCTCGGCGAGCGGCTTGACGGCCTTTGCCTTGGTGACGGTCGTCTTGATCCGCCCGTGCTCGATCAGCGCACCGGCAAGGTTCGAGTAGAGCGCCTTGCGGTGCGCCGAGTCGCGGCCGAGCTTCTTGCCTGTGCGCGCGTGCCGCACGAGCTATTCCGCGCCGTTCCCGCCGCCGCGCAGGTTGAGACCGTGCTGCTGGAGTGTCTCCTTCACCTCTTCGATCGACTTCCGGCCGAAGTTCGGGATCGCAGCGAGCTCCGACTCCGACTTCGTCACGAGATCGCCGATCGTCTCGATGCCGACACGCTTCAGGCAGTTGTACG
>JAICTB010000115.1 GCA_025936595.1 Thermoleophilia bacterium
AGGAGCTGCCGTTCTACACGAACTGGTCGTACGCGCATCCGCGCGCGATCGAGCTGGCGCACGAGGTTGCGCAGCTCGCACCTGGCGACCTGAACCGCGTCTTCTTCGTCTCCGGCGGCTCCGAGGCGGTCGAGTCGGCGTGGAAGCTCGCGCGCTCGTACCACGCCGCGCGCGGCGAGCGTCGCTGGAAGGTGATCTCGCGCCGCACCGCCTACCACGGCACGACCATGGGCGCGCTCTCGATCAACGGCATCCCGGGGTTGAAGAACGAGTACGAGCCGCTCGTCCCGGACACGGTGCACGTGCGCAACACGAACCGCTACCACCGCCCGCCGGACGAGACGGAGGAGCAGTTCACAGCGTTCCTGCTCGACGATCTCGAGCAGGCGATCCTGGGCACGGGCGCGGGGACCGTCGCGATGGTGATGATGGAGCCGGTGCAGAACTCCGGCGGCGCCTTCACGCCGCCCGCGGGCTACTTCCAGGGCGTGCGCGAGATCTGCGACCGCTACGGGATCCTGCTCTGCGCGGACGAGGTGATCACCGGATTCGGCCGCGTCGGCGCGTGGTTCGCGTCCGATCTCTACGACATCCGCCCCGACCTGATCACCTCCGCGAAGGGTCTCTCGTCGGCGTATGCGTCGATCGGCGCGGTGATCGCGACCGACGGCGTCTTCGAGCCGTTCACGAGCGGCTCGAACATGTACACCCACGGCATCACCTTCGGCGGGCATCCGGTGATGTGTGCGATCGCGCTCGCGAACATCGAGATCATGAAGCGCGAGCGCGTGCTCGAGAACGTCCGCGAGCACGAAGCCGAGTTCCGCTCGAAGCTCGCGGGGCTGCTCGACCTCGACATGGTCGGCGACCTCCGTGGCTCCGGCTACTTCTACGCGCTCGAGCTCGTCAAGGACAAGGAGACACGTGAGGGCTTCACGCACGAGGAGTGCGAGACGCTCCTACGCGGGTTCCTCTCGCCGCGACTCTTCGAGCGCGGGCTGATCTGCCGCGCGGACGATCGCGGCGACCCGGTGATCCAGATCTCGCCGCCGCTCATTGCGGGAACGGCGGAGATCGACGAGATGGTCGGCGTGCTCGGCGACGTGCTGTCCGAGGCGCAGAGCCGCGTCACCGCGACGCGGTGAGGATCCTCGTTGTCGGGACGGGCGGCGTCGGCGGTGCCGTCGCCGCCATCGCCGCGCGCCGTGACTTCTTCGAGCGGATCGTCTTCGCCGACCTCGACGCCGCGCGCGCCGACGCCGTCTGCGCGCGCGACGAGCGTTTCGGATCGGCGCAGCTCGATGCGTCCAACGCGGCCGCGATCGCGGGGCTCGCGCGCACCGAGCGCATCGACGCGATCCTGAACGCAACCGATCCGCGCTTCAACCCGCCGATCTTCCAGGCGGCGTTCGACGCCGGCTGCACGTACCTCGACATGGCGATGACGCTGTCGTCGCCGGGCGGCGACAAGCTCGGCGACGCCCAGTTCGCGCGCGAGGCGGAGTGGCGCGATCGCGGGCTGCTCGCGCTCGTCGGCATCGGCGTCGAGCCGGGTCTCTCGGACGTCTTCGCCCGCTATGCCGCAGACCATCTCTTCTCGGAGATCGACGAGGTCGGCGTGCGCGACGGCGCCGATCTCGTCGTCGACGGCTACGACTTCGCTCCCACCTTCTCGATCTGGACGACGATCGAGGAGTGCCTCAACCCGCCGGTGATCTGGGAGAAGGAGCGCGGCTGGTTCACGACGGAGCCGTTCTCGGAGCCGGAGCTGTTCACCTTCCCGGAGGGCATCGGCCCGATCGAGTGCGTGAACGTCGAGCACGAGGAGGTGCTGCTCGTGCCGCGCTGGATCGACTGCAGGCGCGTCACCTTCAAGTACGGGTTGGGCGAGGAGTTCATCGACGTGCTGAAGACGCTGCACAAGCTCGGCCTCGACTCGACGGTGCCGGTGCGCGTGCGCGGCGTCGAGGTCGCCCCGCGTGACATGGTCGCCGCCGCGCTACCGGATCCCGCGACGCTCGGCGACCGCATGCGCGGTCGCACCTGCGCGGGCACGTTCGTGACCGGCACCGGCAAGGACGGCAAGCCGCGCGCGACCTACCTCTACCACGTCGTCGACAACGAGGAGTCGATGCGCCGCGACGGAGCACAGGCGGTCGTCTGGCAGACGGCGCTCAACCCGGTCGTGGCGCTGGAGCTGCTCGCGAGCGCTGCGTGGAAGGGTGAAGGCGTGCTCGGGCCGGAGGCATTCGACGCGGTGCCGTTCCTCGACCTGCTCGCCGAGTACGGCGCGCCACACGGGGTAGAGGAGCACGCGGCGTGAACGCGGAGGCGCTGTTCGAGCGCGAGCTGGAGCGGTTCGAGCGCGAGCATCCGCGCTCGCGCGAGCTCGCAGCGCGCGGCCGCAACTCGCTGCTCGCGGGCGTCCCGATGCACTGGATGGTGCGCTGGGCCGGCGGCTTCCCGGTCTTCGCCGCCGAGGCGGCGGGAGCGCACTTCACGGACGTCGACGGCATCGACTACGTCGACTTCTGCCTCGGCGACACGGGCGCGATGACCGGCCACTCGCCTGAGCCGGTCGTGCGCGCGATCGCCGAGCAGGCGGCACGCGGGATCACGCTGATGCTGCCGAGCGAGGATGCGCTGTGGGTCGGCGAGGAGCTGACGCGCCGCTTCGGCGTGCCGCGTTGGCAGTTCGCGCTCACCGCGACGGATGCAAACCGGTTCGCGATCCGCCTCGCGCGGCTCGTAACGAGGCGGCCGAAGATCCTGGTGTTCAACTGGTGCTACCACGGCACGGTCGACGAGACGGTGGCGACGCTGCGAGACGGTGCGGTAGTCGAGCGCGAGGGGAACCTCGGGCCGCCGGTGCCGCTCGACGAGACGACGCGCGTCGTCGAGTGGAATGACGTCGACGCGCTCGAACACGAGCTCGCGCACGGTGACGTCGCGGTGGTGCTCGCGGAGCCGGCGCTGACGAACATCGGCATCGTGCATGCGGATCCCGGCTTCCACGACTCGCTTCGTGAGGCGACGCGCCGGCATGGCACGCTGCTCGCGATCGACGAGACGCACACGCTGTGCGCCGGCCCGGGAGGGTTCATCGCGGCGCACGGGCTCGAGCCGGACATCGTCACGCTGGGGAAGGCGATCGGCAGCGGCATCCCGTCGGCCGCGTACGGCTTCACCGAGGAGCTCGCGGAGCGGATCGAGGGCGCGATCGGGCCAGAGGAGTCGGACACGGGTGGCGTCGGCGGCACGCTCGCAGCGAACGTGCTGTCGCTGGCCGCCATGCGCGCGACGCTCACGCACGTGCTCACGGATCGAGCGTTCGCAGGGATGATCACGTGCGCAGAGCGGTTCGAGCGCGGCGTCGCGGAGACGATCGAGTCGGCCGGCCTCGCGTGGCACGTGACGAGGCTCGGCTGCCGCGTCGAGTACCTGTTCAGGCCGGAGCGCCCGCGCACGGGCAGCGAAGCCGCGGCCGGCGGCAATCCTCTGCTCGATCGCCTGATCCATCTCTATGCGCTGAACCGCGGCATCCTGCTGACGCCGTTCCACAACATGGCGCTGATGTCGCCCGCAACGACCGACGAGGACGTCGACCGCCATTCCGAGGTCTTCGCGGAAGCCGCACGCGAGCTGACGTCGTAGCCTCCGGCAGATGAACGGGCGTTCCGACGGCTTCCTCCCCATTCGCGACTACGCCGCGATCGGCGACGGTCGCACCGTCGCGCTCGTCGGCCTCGACGGTGCGGTCGACTGGCTCTGCCTTCCCGACATCGACTCGCCGAGCGTCTTCGGAGCGCTGCTCGATGACGAGCGCGGCGGGCGGTTCGTCCTCGCCCCCTCAGCCATGCATTCGAGCGTGCGCCGCTATCTCCCCGAGACGAACGTCCTCGAGACGACCCACACGACGGCGACCGGGACGGTTCGTGTCACCGATGCGTTGACGCTGCCGCACGGCGGGTTGACGCCGTACCGCGAGCTCGCGCGGCGCGTCGAGGGCGTGGACGGCAGCGTCGAGATGTCGTGGCGTGTCGAGCCGCGGTTCGCGTACGGCTCGAAGGCAGCGGTGTTCAGGCGGCACGGCGGCATTCCCGTCGCTGCCGACGGCCGCGTCGCGGTCGCGGTGTCCGCGTGGGACGCCGGCGACGTCGTGGCCGACGCCGGCGCGCTGGGCGCCAGCTTCACAACTTCCCCGGCGAGCAGCGCGGTTCTCGCGCTCAGCGTCGCCGATCAGGAGCCGCTCGTCTTTCCGCGCCGCGGGGACGTCGAACGTCGACTGGAGGGGACGATCGCGAGCTGGCGCGGGTGGGCGGCGGGACGCTCGTACGACGGCCCGTGGCGCGATGTCGTCCTGCGGAGCGCGCTCGCGCTGAAGCTGCTCGTCTTCGCGCCGTCGGGGGCGATCGCCGCGGCGGCCACCACCTCGCTGCCGGAGGAGATCGGCGGCGGGCGCAACTGGGACTACCGCTTCTCGTGGCCGCGCGACGCAGCGTTCACGCTCCAGGCCTTCCTCTCGCTCGGGTGCGGGCAGGAGGCAAGCGCGTTCTTCTCGTGGCTCCTCCACGCCTCGCAGCTGACGCACCCGCGGCTCCAGGTGCTCTACCGGCTGAACGGCGGCGCCGATGCGGAAGAGCGCGAGCTGGCGCTGCGCGGGTACCGCGGGTCGGCCCCGGTTCGCGCCGGCAACGGCGCCGCGCATCAGCTGCAACTCGACGTCTACGGGGAAGTGCTGTCGGCCGCTGCCATGTACGCGAAGGTCAACGGCGGCCTCGATCGCGATCACGGCCGCCGCATCGCCGAGATCGCGGATCTCGTGTGCGACCTGTGGCGCGAGCCTGACGCGGGTATCTGGGAGGTGCGTTCGGAGCCCTCACACTTCGTGCAGTCGAAGATGATGTGCGCAGTGGCACTCGATCGCGCCGTCGCACTCGCGGAGGCGGGCCACCTGCCGAGCCGCAGCGTCGGCCGCTGGCAGGAGGAACGGCGTGCCGTCCGCGCCTTCGTCGAGGCGAACGGCTTCTCAAAAACGAAGCAGAGCTACGTGCGCGCAGTCGGCGACGACGAGGTCGATGCGTCGCTCCTCCTCGCGGTGTCAGCGGGCTACGACGATCCCAAGGCGCCGCGGCTGACCGCCACGGTCGACGCCGTTCGGCGTGAGCTCGCGCGCGGGCCGCTCGTCCAGCGGTATGCGGGAGAGGACGGTCTCGAGGGCACGGACGGGGCGTTCGTGGCGTGTTCCTTCTGGCTCGTGGAGGCGCTCGCGCTGCAGGGGCGCGTCGACGAAGCTTCCGCCTTGATGGAGGAGCTGATCGCGCTTGGGAACGACGTCGGGCTGTACGCCGAGGAGATCGACGGCGCGAGCGGCGCGTTCCTCGGCAACCTCCCGCAGGGCCTCTCGCACCTGGCGCTGATCAATGCGGCGGTTGCGATCGAGGGGGCGGCGTCGTGATCTGGGGCGCGCTCGTCGGCGGCCTCGTCGGAACGGTCGTGCTGACGACGGGGCTGCGCGCAGCGAGCGAGCTCGGCCTGACGAGGATGGACCTGCCGTTCCTGCTCGGAACGGCGGTCAGCGTGGATCGCGCGAGGGCCAAGCTGATCGGGTACGCGCTCCATTTCGTCTTCGGCCTCGTCTTCGCACTCGGCTACTGGGTCGTATTCGCGGCGACGGGTGTCAGCAACGCGTGGTTCGGCGCGCTGCTCGGGCTGCTGCACGCGCTCTTCGCGGGCACGGCGCTCGTCAGCGTGGTCCTGCCGGTCGTCCATCCCCGCATGGGCACGGGCTTCGACGCCGCGGGCGATGCCCCGCTCCTCGAGCCACCCGGGTTCATGCTGGTGAACTACGGCCGGCAGACGCAGCTCGCAATGATCGTGGCGCACATCGCGTACGGCGCGATCGTCGGCGGGTTCGCGTCGCTCGCGGCGTAGAAGCTCTACCGAACGGTGAGGGTGCCCTTCATGCCGGCGTTGGCATGGCCGGGCACCGTGCACACGTACAGGTGCTTGCCGGCGGTGAGCTCGACGGTGAGCTCTGCGCGGCTGCCCGGAGACACCTGCGGCGTCGACTTGCCGTCGATCCAGAAGTTGTGCGCGACCTTGCCGCGGTTGACGACGGTGAACGTCGTCGCTCCCTCGGGAACGCTCGACCTCGAGAGCTGGAACCTAAACTCGCTGGCCGTCACCCTGACGGCGTTCGTCGAAGCCTGCACGGCTGCAGCGGCCGGAGCTGCGTCCACGTAATTCGGCTTCCCGGTCATGGCCCACACGGCCACGACGTAGCCGACGGCGATCACAAGCGCGAGTCCCATCGTCGCCTGGAGCAGACGCGGCGTCCCCTGTCCGCGCCGCAGGCGACGCACCGCGATGCCGCCGAGGACGAGCGCGAGGACGAAGAGCACAGCGCCCCAGTCGGCGACGCCGAATCCGATCCGGAGCCACGACGGATCACTCAGCGCGTCGGGGAGGTCGTCCCAGCCCTGCTTGCGGTAGATCCACTCCCCGCTCAACCGCATCAGGATCCAGCCCGGGAGTGCAACGAGGAGCAGCGAGAAGTAGCCGACGCGAAGCAGCCGGACCTGGCCTCTGGCGAGCGCGATGCAGCTGGCGCTCGCGAGCAGCGCGCCGAACACGAGCGTCGCGCCGACGATGTGCAGCAAGAGCGGGAAGTCCTGCCCCGAGGCGCGAATTGCGGCAACCATCTCAGGCACCCGGCTTGTAGATCATGTCGATGACGATCAGGACGACCGCCGCAGAGGCGAGCGCGCGGAACAGAAGGCCGGTGGTCGTGCGATTGAGGGCCATCAGCTCCGTGTTCGCTCCGGGCGCGTGCGACGCGACCAGCTGCCGCGCCTTCGCGCCGGACTTCCGGTACTCGACGAACGACTGCAGCACCGCGGCCGTCGCGATTGCCCAGAGAACGATCGCGCCGATCACCCAGCCGTCCCACGGATGGAACTCGGTGCGCAGGACAGCGACCCAGAGCCCGATCGCGATCGTCCCAAGGAGGCCGAGGGCGATGCAGACCGCACCGACGCCCGCGACACGGTTGAGACCGAGCGTCTCGTCGGCGCGGTCGACCGACCGCAGCGCGACGACGACGATCCACGACATGACGAGCCCGCCGAC
>JAICTB010000224.1 GCA_025936595.1 Thermoleophilia bacterium
CTGATGGCGCGGCCGAAGCTGCTGCTGCTCGACGAGCCGTCGCTCGGGCTCGCGCCGATCTTCGTCGAGCGCATCTTCGAGATCATCAAGCAGATCAACGACCAGGGAACGTCGATCCTGCTCGTCGAGCAGAACGCGCTGATGGCGCTCGACGCAGCCGACCGGGGCTACGTCCTCGAGACCGGCCGGATCGTCCTCGCCGACAACGCGGCCGCGCTGAAGACGAACGAGCAGGTGCGCAAGACCTACCTCGGCGAGGTGTAGCCCCCGGTCACTGACCGCCGGCGGAGACGACGAGCGGGAAGAACGGCGGAGCGAGCAGGTAGGCGAATCGGCGCGCCCCGCGGCCGCGCGCCATGTCGAGCGCCGCGCCGAGCCCGTGCACAGGCACGTAGCCGAGCTGCCTCGCCGACTGGGCGTCGCGGCAGCCCGCGATCAGCACCGCGCCGAGGCGATGCGCCGTCGCATCGCAGGCGCTCCATTCGAGGAACGGCTGCAGCGGATGGCACGTGCGGCCTGCGCGATAGTCGGCGATCGCCTTCGGATCCTGCACGGCGGCGGTCTCCGCGTCGCGCATCGCGTCCGAGTCGCGCGCCGTGCGTGCGTCGTAGAAGAGCGCGCGGTAGGGGGTCTGCGTCGGGTGGGGGAACCGCCGCTGGAACGGGTGCACCAGGATCGCCGTCCCGCCCGCGACGATCGGCGGCGCGTTCCGCCAGAGTCGCAGCGCGAGCCCGAGCCCGAGGTACGCGGCGGTGACCGGGTTCGGCCGCTCGCGCGGCATCCAGGGCGTCGTCGGCGGGATGCCGATCACGAGCGCGTCGACCGGCTCGAGCTCCACGCCCTTGAGCACCGTCCCGCGCAGCAGCGCCTCGGTGTGCGCGACGGACGGCGTGCCGGCGAAGACGGCGGCCGCCGTCTGCTCGCGCGGGAGCCGCTCGAGCAGGCGCTGGCGCACGCGGCCCGGGGCGAGCTGGAAGAGGTGGCGCGTGCGCGAGCGGAGCATCCGCTCGATTGCCTCCTGGTCGTGGGGATAGCCCGTGAGGGGTCCGGCGACCCGCGGCGCGTCGAGCGCGAGCGAGACGCCCGTGACCGCCACGCGCTCGAGCAGGAGCCGCTCGAGCTCCACCGCGAGCCGCCATCCCTGCGACGCGCTCGTCTCGAGCAGCGACAGCGCCCCACCGGCGCGCTGCGACTCGCGTCCGCTCGCGCCGAGGAGCGCCGCAGGGCCGCCGTGCAGCACCGTCTCGGCTCCGGTCACGGTGACCACGAGATCGGTCTCGACGAGCGCCGGGTTGACGCGCAACGAGACGTTGCCGGCCTGCCCGAGGTCGACGAGGTCGTCCGCCTCCGCGTCGTGCACGATCACGCGCCCCTTGAAGCGGCGGCGGAAGTCGGGCGGCACGAGGAGCCCGATCTCACGGGGCGAGGTCCGCCGCAGCAGGCCGCCGGCGACGAGGATCGTCGTGCGCCGCACGCCCAGCCGCTCGAGCTCCTCGGCGACCGCCGCGGTCGCGACGTGGCGCGGCCCGACCTGAACCGCCGGCACGGGCAGCGACGGGTGCTCGATCACGATCGTCGCGGTGCCGCCGGGCGTGACCAGACGCTCGAGCGGCTCGCCCGCGAGCGGAAACGCGAACGCGTCGCGGACGGCGCGCGCGACGTCCTCGAGCGACTGGCGCGGCTCCGGCGGGCGCAGGACGAGATCGCCGTCACCTGCCTCCGCAACGACGATGCGCGTGTCGGCGAGCAGGGGGATCCGCGTCACGAGACGCGGTGTGCCGTCGCGGCCGTCACTCCGAGCGCGATGAAGATCCCACCGGTGAACCAGCGCCGCAGCCTCGCCCCGCGGCTGCTGCGCCGCAGCCTCCCGGCAAGCAGGTCCGCGAGCAGCGCGTACGACACGTCGGACGCGAACGCGATCAGCGCGAAGAGGATCCCGAGAAACGCAACCTGCGGCCAGATCGCACCGCGGGCGGGATCGACGAACTGCGGCAGGAAGGCGAGGAAGAAGAGCGCCGTCTTCGGGTTGAGCACGTTCACGACCACGCCCTGGACGTAGAGCTCGCGGTGCGGTGCCGGCACCGACTGGATCTCGTCGCCCTCCTCGCGGCTCGCGATGCGGCGGATGCCGACGGCGACGAGGTACGCGGCGCCGACCAGCTTGACGGTCGTGAACGCCGTCGCCGACGACGCGATCAACGCTGACAGCCCGACCGTCGCTGCGACGACGTGAACGAGCCCGCCGCTCGCGATCCCGAGCGCGGAGACGAGGCCGGCGCGGCGGCCCTTGTCGATGCTGTGCGTGACGATGTAGGTGACGGCCGGCCCCGGCACGACCGCAAGCGCGACGGATGCCAGGCAGAAGAGCGCGATCGCCGATGCAGCAGGCATCAGGGCACCGCGCGGTAGAGGCGGAGGTACTGCGGCCGGAAGCCGCGGCGAGGCCAGTAGCGCGACGAGAGCAGGTTGACCATGCGCCAGTCTGTGGTCATCGAGCGGTAGCCGTGCTCACGGGCCCACTCGAGCACATGGGCCGTCAGTGCCAGCCCGATGCCCTTGCCGCGGACGTCGGCGAGCGTCGCAACATGTGCGAGGTCGATGTTGTGCGCGGGCACGCGCAGGTCGCCTACGGGGCGGAGGTAGAGCAGCGCGTGACCGACGACCCGGCCCTCGAGCTCCGCCACCACGTGCACCGGAAACTCCTCCTCGTCCCAGAGGTTCGACCACTCCTCGCGGAGCTCGTCCGTGGAAGGCACGTGCAGCCCGGAGAAGGAGGGAGAGCCGGCCTGGTGCGTCCAGAGGATCTCGTCGAAACCGGCCACGTCGTCGAGGTCGTCGGGCGTGCTCGGGCGGATCGACGCGCCATGCCTCTCGATCGCCACGGTCGTGGAGGGCCACGGCGACGTGTCCCGAACGGCCCACACGAACTGGCAGCCGAACGCGAGCCTGAAGAATGCGTCGATCAGCTCTCCGGACGACGCCGGGACGGCCACGGCGAAACGCGAGACGTCCCAGCGCACGGCGAGGACGGCGAAGAGGTCGCGAAGCGCCTCCGGCTCGGATGCCGCGCAACCTGCGAAGTCGACGCGGGCGGTTTCGCCGTCCACCGTCCCCGCGAGGTACGCGACGGCGTCTCCGCCGCGCGTCGCGACGAGCCCCTCCTCGTCGGGAACGTGGGCGTGGAAGTCGACGATCTCCGGCAGGAGCGGCTCGACGAGGCGCTGGGCCGCGTAGCGCTCGGCGAGCAGCCGCGCGGCCTGCCCCCGGAGGTCGGAAAGTGGGTGGATCTCGAGGCTCGGCATCGGCGCCTGACGATACCCTCGCACTTGTGCCGAAGACGCTGACGGGAGCCGAGCTCGACCTCGACGACGCGCCCGCGCGCGAGTGCGATCTGTTCATCGTCGACGGAAACAACCTCGCCTACCGCGCGTTCTTCGCGCTGCCGGAGGAGCTCGCGACGACGGACGGGCAGCCGACGAACGCGCTGCTCGGCTTCACCAACATGCTCTTCAAGCTTCTCGCCGACTACCGGCCGAAGGGTGTCGCCGTCGCGTGGGACTCGCGACCCGTGCACCGCGCGGCAGTGGCCGAGGCAGCCGACGTGGTCTACAAGGAGGGTCGCCGGGCGATGCCGGATCTGCTGCGCGAGCAGTTCCCGCACTTCCGCCCGATCGTGGAGGCGTTCGGGTATCGCAACCTCGAGTTCGAGGGGTGGGAGGCGGACGACGTGATTGCGACGCTCGCGACTCGCGCCGACGGTGAGGGCATCAAGACATGCGTCGTCTCCACCGACCGCGACGCGTTCCAGCTGTGCAGCGAGAACATTTCGCTGATGATGACGCCGCGCGGCGTCGCCGACGTCAACGTCTACACGCCGGAGCGCGTCGAGGCGCGCTACGGCGTCACACCGGATCAGGTGCCGGACTTCATCGGGCTGAAGGGCGATACCTCCGACAACATCCCCGGCGTGCCCGGGATCGGCGACAAGACCGCCGGCCAGCTGATCGCGCAG
>JAICTB010000004.1 GCA_025936595.1 Thermoleophilia bacterium
AAGTTCGTGTACGTGACGTACGCGTCGGTGCCGTCCGGCGAGATTGCGATAGCCGGGAAGTCCGGCCGGTCGGAGCTCGGCGCGGCGCTACCGGCGTTCACGAAGCTGTTGCCACCGTTCACCGAGTACTGGACCGTCGCCCAATCGCCGCTGTCGAAACGCCTACGGATTCGGCGCAAACCATTTCCGCCGGGGCCGCGGCTCGCGCGACGCGCGGGCGAGCCGGTGAGCAATCCGAGCGTCCCGAAGCCGGCCGACACGGCCGCCGCCGTAGACGACGCCGAGCCCGCGGGCAGCCGCGGCATACGCTGGCGAGCGGCCGGTGGAGGCGCCACAGAAGACGCAGACGCGGTTCACGCGGCTAGATTGCCAGTCATGGAGACTTCGCTCCCCGTCGCCGAGCGCCCCCGCCGGCCCGAGTGGATGAAGGTGCGCGCGCCGTCGGCGAACGGCAGCTACTTCGACGTGAAGAAGCTGATCCACGGCGCGCAGCTGCATACGATCTGCGAGGAGGCGCGCTGCCCCAACATCGCGGAGTGCTGGGGCCGCGGCACGGCGACGTTCCAGATCCTCGGCGAGACGTGCACGCGCGCCTGCCGCTACTGCTATGTCAACTCGGGCAGGCCGAGCGAGCCGGTCGATCCGCTCGAGCCGCTACGCCTGGCGCAGACCGCGAAGCAGATGGGGCTCAAGCACGTCGTCGTCACGTCGGTCGACCGGGACGACGTCGAGGACAAGGGAGCGGGCCATTACGCCGCGACGATCCGCGCCCTGAAGGCGAAGCTTCCCGGGGCGACGGTGGAGGTGCTGACGCCGGACTTCCTCGGCGTCGAGGAAGCGGCGCTGCAGACGGTGATCGGCGCGCGCCCGGACGTCTTCAACCACAACATCGAGACCGTGCGCCGCCTGCACCGCAAGATGCGCGGCGGCAAGGCGAGCTACCACGGCGCGCTCGAGCTGCTGCGCCGCGCGAAGGAGATCGCCGACTACGACGTGCTGACGAAGAGCGGCATCATCGTCGGGCTCGGCGAGACAAACGACGAGGTGGTGGACACACTGCGCGATCTCCGCGCGAACGGCGTCGACGTCGTCACGATCGGCCAGTACCTGCAGCCGAGCGCGAAGCACGCGACGATCGACCGCTGGGTGCATCCCGACGAGTTCCGCTGGTTCCGTGAGCAGGGCGAGGCGCTCGGCTTCGGCTCGGTGTTCTCGGGGCCGCTCGTCCGCTCGAGCTACCGCGCCGACGAGCAGCGCCACGCGGCCGCGACCGGCCGCGGCGCGATCTCGTACTAGC
Source organism: Thermoleophilia bacterium (assembly GCA_025936595.1). GTDB lineage: Bacteria > Actinomycetota > Thermoleophilia > Gaiellales > Gaiellaceae > PALSA-600. Next base: position 1,298 of record JAICTB010000004.1, read on the forward strand.
GGATCCCGGTGTCGATCGAGAAGTCGAGGCGGCCGTAGACGCCGCGCGCAACGTGCACCCGCCGCGGGCGGAGGCCGCGCCCGATCGCCGGCGCCACCGTGGTGCGCACGGTGTAGTAGCCGGGCGCGAGGCGAATCACGTACCGCCCGCCCGCTCCGGCCCGGGCCCGCCCGGCAACCCGGCCGCTGCGCGAGAACACGAGCACCGTCCCGACGGCCGGCTCGGTGCACGATTGCCCTTCGCGGCAGACCGGTGACGTCGGACCGCGGATGACGACGCCGTGGAATCCGGTCGTCGCCAGCACGAGGCCGAGCAGGAGGCTCACAGGGTCATCCTGCCCACTCCGGCACCCGGCCAAAAGCCGGTGGGGCCGCCCGAAGGCGGCCCCACCCGCGTGGCGTGCCTACTTGTTCTTCTTGCCTGGCGGCGTGGACGTGGTCGTGGTCGTCGTCGACGTCGTGGACGCCGGGATCGCCACGCGCCAGATGCCACGGCCGTGGGTGCCCGCGTACAGGTTCCCGTCGGGGCCGACGCTCAGGTCCATGACCGTCGTCGTCGGGAGCCCGGAGCCAAGCCTCGTCCATGTCGTCGAGCCCGGCGCGCGGTAGACGACGCCGAGGTCGGTCGCAACCGCGAGGCCGCCGTCCGCAAGGGAAACGACGTCGTTGACGGGGACGTCCGGGATGTTCGCCGAGATGTCCGTCCAGGTCGCACCCGAGTCCTTCGACTCGAAGACGTGGCCGATGCCGGCGCCCGGGCCTTCCGTGTACCTGCGGGAGAAGCCGTTGACTCCGATGAACAGATCCGACGAGTCGTTCGGGTTGATCGCCGCACCCTGCAGGTAGCGGTTCGGGAACTGCTCGGTCGAAGAATTCGTGAGCGGTCCGAGCGTCAGTGGCTTGACCGTCCACGTCTCGCTTGCCGGGTCGAACGTCCCGAATACCGCACCGCGGGTGAATGGTGCGGAACCGCTGTTCGAGCACGGGCCGCACCAGGTCGCGAGCAGCGAGTTGCCGGAGTACGTGACCGCCGTGAAGGTCTCGGCGGCACTCGGCAGCTTGTAGATGTTTTTCCACTGCGACCCGGACGTGATGTCGAAGCCCTTGTCCTGGTACCACAGGCTGTTGCCGGCTGCGACCCACTGGTCGATGTTCTTGTCGTTCGCCGTGAACGGCGCGATGAACTGCGCGTTGATGTCCGGCGGCGAGATGTCGACCGTCGTCGACTGCGACAGGTCGAGGAACGCGTTCGGATGATCCGGTCCCGGGTTGGCGCAGGTCTTCGTGACCTCCATCGTCAGATAGACGTACTCCTGCACGATGTTGCACCCGTTCTCCGGGTCGACGAGGACGTCGCCGCCGTCGCCGCCGAAGTTCGAGACCATCTTCGGCGCACCCGGGCGGATCAGCGACCCACCGTTGTCCTGCATACCGCCGCTGACGAGCACCTGAACAGCCGCCGAGTCGCCCGTGCCGAGGTCGGGCCGCGTGCCGTTGTCGGCCAGCTTGCCGGCGCCGACGTAGTAGTACTGCAGCGCGTCCATCGTCCCGTCGTTCAGGGACTTCCAGTCGGTGGCGTTGCCGTTCGCGTTCACCTTGCCGTTCAGTGGCCTGCTGTACGCGCCGCCGTCGTTCCCGACATAGAGCGTCGCCGACTTACCCGTCCCGGCGATCGTCACCGCGTGCTGATCCGAGTGCGTCGTCTGCGGGCACCGGTTCGGCTGCGCAATGTCGGGCGGATACAGCGAGTCAGGCCCCCAGCACCCGAACGTGAAGTTCCAGTACGGGCCGATCGTCTGCCAGTGCGAGCCGGCGTCGTAGGTCTGGTAGACCTCCTCGAGCCCGACGACCACATGGTCATCGTTGGCGGGGTCGACCGCGATGAACTGGTTGTACCAGGCCTGGATGCCCGGGCTGTAGCCCTGGCCGTTGACCGCGTTCAGCGCGGAGCCGGTACTTGTTGCGCCGAGCTTGTCGGCCGACGCGATCCGGTTCCACGGCCCGACGAGCCCGTTGTCGGACTCGTAGATGCCGTCCAGATACGTGTTCTGGATCCGGGCGCCGGAGTTGATCTTCTTCGGCGACTGATTGATCACGTACAGCTTCTTGCCGTCGTTCGAGTACGCGAAGTTCGCGTAGCCGACGTCGGTGCCGTCGAGGCCGCCAGTCGGGTTGATCTTGTTCCAGGTGTCGCCGCCGTCGGTCGACTCGTAGAAGCCGTTGTACGAATCGCCCGAGCGCCAGCCGACCGCGGCCAGCAGGTGGTTCGAGTTCGACGGATCGACCACGAGATCGTTGACGATGTTCTTGTACGCCGCGTTCTGCGCCCCGGCGTTGGGGCCGCCGGGCAGGTAGTCCTCGTTCGGCGCGAACTTGCGCGTCCACGGCGAGCCGTAGTCGGAAAGCGGGTGCGAGTAGATGCCCCGCAGCGTGGCGATCCACGCCGTGTCGTTCGTGAAGCGGATCGAGTTGATCGTCGTCGACTCGAGCTCTTCCCCGCCGACCCGGTCGGTCGGCGAGAACGCGCCGGTCTTCGGGTCCGCGAGGCGATAGACGCCCGTGCCGGCATAGCTCGTACCGCCGGTGTTCGCCTCGCCCGTCGCGTACCAGAGCGAGCCGTCCGAGGCGAGCTCCAGGTCACCCGAAGAGAGCGACGGGAGGGCGTCGGCGATCGGCGTCCAGTTGCCGCCGCCGGTGGAGGAGCGCCACACGCCGCCGTTTGCACCCGCGGCGTAGACGTATCCCGTGCCGTCGGCGGCGAGCCCGGTGATGCGGCCGGTGACGTTGCCGGAGCCGCCGCTCGAGTTCGAGTAAAAGTCCCGGTAGTCGGGATCGTCGGCGTCATAGGGCTTGTTGGTGACCTCGCTCCACGCACCACCGGTCGTGGTGAGCCCCTGGAGGCTGTTATACGCGTCGGTGTACCCGCCCGCCGCGACGATGCCGCCCGGCGCCGTGCGTGCGTTGTCGAATTGCTGCATCGCGGCCATCAGCTCGGCCGACTCGCCGCCGGGCCCGCCGTTCGCAGTGCCCTGCGACCCGTGCCTCAGCTCGTTCGAGGCGAGCTTGCTCAGAAGCTGCGCGTGCGGCGACGCGCTGTGCGTGCCGCCGGTGGCCAGAAGCCCTCCGGCGACGGCCGCCAGCGAGGCGACGACCGCAACGACCACGATCGACGCTCTCCTACGCCTACGAGTTTCCATATGTTCGACCTCCCCTTGTCGACGCCCGCTCCGGGCGGATGGCGAGCCGGCCTCGAGGCTCTCTTCGAGCCGCTCGACGATCTCGCGATTCAGGCTGCGCCCAGCGAGATTCGCGGCGTCCAAAAGACGCACGCGAAGCTCCTCCGGCATGCGAAGGAGAAACCGATAGACCCCTCCCCTGGGCAACCGTCGCATGGTAGAGGCGGTCCGGCGAACCTGCAATAGCAACCGATATCAACGACTTTTGCCGCTGATATCAGGCGTTTCAGCTCGCTCAGCCGTGCGGCTGCGCCATCTTGCGGTAGTCGAGCGCCTCGTCGAGCACGTCGTCCGAGACACCCTCCTCCCGCGCAACGTCTCTGAGCGATCTGCCGCTGGCAGAGGCTTTCTTCACGATCTCGGTCGCCTTGTCGTAGCCGATATACGGGTTGAGGGCGGTCGCCGCGGAGAGCGTCAGCTCGGCATAGCTCTCGCAGCGCTCGCGGTTCGCCTCGATGCCGGCGACGCACTTCTCGTCGAGGAGGCGGCAGGCCGAGGCGAGCAGCTTGATCGACTGGAGCAGGTTGCGCGCGAGGAGCGGCACGAACACGTTCAGCTCGAAGTGGCCCTGCATGCCGCCGACGGCGATCGCCTGGTCGTTCCCGATCACCTGCGCAGCAACCTGGGTGACGACCTCCGGGATGACGGGGTTGACCTTGCCGGGCATGATCGACGAGCCCTTCTGCAGCTCGGGCAGGAAGATCTCGGCGAGGCCGGCGCGTGGCCCGGAGCCCATGAAGCGCAGGTCGTTGGCGATCTTCGTCAGGCTGACCGCGAGCGTCTTCAGCGCGCCGGAAGCCTCGACGAGACCGTCGCGGGCGGCCTGAGACTCGAACGGGTCCGCGGGTGCGGAGATCGTCAACCCGGTGCCGGCGGAGAGCCGCGCCCGTACCCGTTCCGCGAACTCGGGATGCGTGTTCAGCCCGGTTCCGACGGCGGTGCCGCCAAGCGGGACCTTCCCGAGCCGCTCGAGCGTGCCCGAGACGCGCGCGCGCCCCTCGCGCACCTGCGCCGCGTAGCCGGCGAGCTCCTGGCCGAGCGTCACCGGCACGGCGTCCATCCAGTGCGTGCGCCCGGACTTGACGACGTCGGCGAACTCGGCGGCCTTCGCCGCGAGGGTCGCCGCGAGCCCGTCGAGCGCCGGCAGCAGGTCGTGCACTGTCTCGTCGAGCGCAGCGAGGTGCACGGCGGATGGGAACACGTCGTTCGAGCTCTGGCCCATGTTGACGTCGTCGTTCGCATGGACATCCTCGCCCGCGACGGAGGCGATCACCTCGTTTGCGTTCATGTTCGACGAGGTTCCGGAGCCGGTCTGGAAGACATCGATCGGGAACTGGTCGTCGAGCTCCCCGCTCGCGATGCGGTCGGCGGCGGCGGCGATGCGCTGCGCCTTCTCGTCATCGAGCAGGCCGAGCTCGGCATTGACGGTGGCGGCGGCTGACTTGATCCGGCCGAGCCAGCGGGCGACGGGCGTCGGGATCGGCTCGCCGGAGACCGGGAAGTTGGCGATCGCCTTGCGGGTCTCGGCTCCCCACAACTCCTGGCCCGTGGCTGCCGTGTCGGTCACGGCACGAACGTTAGCTCGCGACGCGTATGCGCCGGTCGCTCAGGACCCGGTCGCGCAGACGGCGGCGCAGCTTCTCGTCGAGCTCCTCGACCATCGCCCAGCCGACATACGCACAGCGGGGGCACTCGTGCTCCGGGACCTCACGCCGCTTACCGCAGTTCAGACACTCGACCATGCGTCCCCAGCCTGCGTCATGCGAGGCAACACGGCGTCCCCCTAGCGGGTGATCCTTCTTCCCCCGGTTTCCAGGAGTTTCGTCCACTCCGTCAACTTCACCCGCGGGCGCCCGAGCGGCTCCCCGGCCGCTCTTTCCGCCGCGTCGATCACCTGCCAGCCGGCGTACTCGACGAAGTGGACGCCCTTCTCCTCGAGCAGGTCGGTTAGTAACAGACTGTTACTAGCTCCCGCGAGCTTGCCCGAGCGCGCGTCCGCAAGCAGCAGCTCCACCGTCTCGGCCGCGTCCTTCTTGTTCGTCCCGATCACCCCGCTCGGCCCGCGCTTGATCCAGCCGGCCACGTAGGTGCGCTCGGCACCCGCAACACGCCCGCCCTCGTTCGGGATCGTGCCGCTCCGCGCGTCGAACGGGACGCCGGGGAGCGCGACGCCCTTGTAGCCGACGCTTCGCAGGACGATCCCCGCCGGCACGACCTCCGTCTCGCCGGTCGGACGGGCGACGATCCGGCCGCCCTCCGCGACGAGCTCGTTGCGCACGATCTCCACCGCCTCGACGCGATCCTCGCCGAGGATCGCGACCGGCGAGACGAGGAAGCGCAGGACGATCCGGCGCGGCTTCCCCTCCGGCGCCCGGCCGGCGTACTCCTCCAGCAGCTCGAAGTTCCGGCGGGCACGCTCGCGGTCTGCGTCGAGCTCGGCCTCGCTCGCCGCATCGAGCCGCAGGTCAGCCGGATCGACCACCGGCTCGGCGCCCGCGAGCTCGCCGAGCTCCTTCAGCTCGGGCGGGGTGAATGCCGCCTGAACCGGGCCGCGGCGACCGAGCATCACGATCTCCCGCACGCCCGCGCGGGCAATCGCGTCCGCCGCTTCGTGCGTCGTGTCCGTCGGTGCAAGCTCCTCCGGGGTCAGCGCGAGCATGCGGGCACAGTCGATCGCCACGTTCCCGTTCCCCACGACGACGGCGCGCTCGTGCGAGAGGTCGAACTCGCGGTCCTGGAAGTCGGGATGGCCGTTGTACCAGGCGACGAACTCGGTCGCCGCGAACGAGCCGGGGAGGTCCTCTCCGGGGATGCCGAGGCGGCGGTCGGTCTGGGCGCCGACGGTGTAGACGACCGCGTCGTAGAGCTCGGCGAGCTCCGCGTGCGAGACGCTCGAGCCGACCTCGACGTTGCCGAAGAAGCGGAAGCCCGGCCGGGCGGCCGTCTTCTCGAAGGCGCGCGAGACGGCCTTGATGTTCTCGTGATCCGGTGCGACGCCGAGCCGGACGAGCCCCCAGGGCGTCGGCAGGCGGTCGATCAGGTCGACCTCGACCGGCGGGTCATCGCTCTTCAGGAGCGCGTCTGCGGCGTAGAAGCCTGCTGGCCCCGAGCCGACCACGGCGACGCGAAGCGGCTGGTGCCCCATGGCGCGAGCCTAGCCTGCACCCGCGCCCGGACGTAGGATCGGCCGGTGTTCGGAAAGGACGCAAAGATCGAGCGCCTGCGGAAGGTGCCGCTGTTTGCGCACTGCTCGAAGCGCGAGCTGGCAGAGATCGCAGCCGTCGCCGACGAGCTGCGATTCCCGCCCCGCCGCGAGGTGATCCGAGAAGGCGCCACCGGCCGCGAGCTCGTCGTCGTCCTCAGCGGCGACATCGAGATCAGGCGAGGCGGAGAGCTCGTCGCGGAGGAGCGCGGCGCGAACTTCTTCGGAGAGGCCGCGCTGCTGACCGGTGCTCCCCGGAACGCGACGGTCACGACGACCTCCGAAGTCGAGGCGCTCGTGCTCACGGACCGCGCGTTCAGACGCCTGCTCGAGCGCTCGCCGGAGATCCAGCGGAAGGTACATGCGAGCCTCGAGGACCGCGTCCCGAACGACTGACCGGGCGGCGCGTGGCTTGACTTTCGACTCGGAATCCGGCCAGGATGGCTCGGCGGCTCCCGATCAGGGAGGGCCATGTCTGCGGCCGGGGTCCAACACAAGGAGAGGTACATGAAGGATTCGAGAATCCCGGCTCGGCGAACGCGGGCGTCGATCGGCGCCGTCTTCCTGCTGCTGCTCACGGGACTCGTCGCGTTGAGCGGCGGTGCAACGAGCGGTCGCGCGGCCGGCGCGCCGGGCGTCGGCATCACGGCGTTCACGGTGCTGAACGACGACACCGTTAACACGGTTCCGGGCCAGCCGACCCCGGGCGGGAACATCGGCTACAGCATCACCGTGACGAACAACGGCACGAGCACGGCGAACCACCTTTCACTGAGCGAGACGATCGGCAGCACGGGCACCGTCGTGTACGTCGACGCGGCGGGCATCTCGTGCGCCGCAGTCACGTCGCCGCCCGCCTCGACCCTGACCTGCCAGGTGACGAAGCTCGATCCGGGCGCCTCCTTCACGGTCACCGTGCTCTTCCAAACCGATGCGGACGCGCTGCCCGGGACGGACGTGACGAACACGGGGGTCCTGGCGTTCGACTCGCAGACGAACGGTCAGAGCAATGACAAGACCGTTCCGTTCGGTGCGACGCGGACGCTCGCAGGCGGAGCGGACAACGCGTTGTCGGAATCGATCACGCTGCGCGGCGACACGCTCTCGTCGCCCGGCGGCGGTCAGAGCAGCGACCTGACGATGCCCGCCTTGGGCTTCCTCAACAACAACCCGTTCGTCGGTGCGAGCCTGAAGAACGTGGCCGACCCCAGCCCGTGCAGCGGGTGCGCCCCGTTCGAGACGGACATCACGATCCCGACCGCCTCGTCCTTCTCGGATTCGGGACCGTTCTGGGCCCCACCGATCGCAAGGCCGTTCAGCTGGAGCCTCACGCTCCCCGGATCGCTCCTGCCGAAGGGGTTCAAGCTGCACGGCGTCTTCCACAACGACACGCTGCTCCCGCTGTGCACCCTCGGCACTGACGGAACGCCGCAGCCGACGACCGTCGCTCCCGGCATCTGTGTTGCGACGCTGCAGCAGACGCCCAATACCAAGACGATCACCGCCACCGGCCTCGCCCTGACGAACGGCAGGTATCAGTTCGGCTAAGACGCCGCGACGCCGCTCAACTCGACCACGCGACCGACAAGGACCTCGCTGCCCTTGTCGGTCGCGAGTCGACGTGCCCGCTCGAAGGCGGCGTCGGCGCCCTCGCGTCCGATCTTTGCCAGCACCTGGCCGAGGTCGACGTTCGCGTCGATCTGCAGAACGACCGCGTCGGTTCCGTCGAGGAGCTCAACGGCGGTGCGCGCGAGCTGCTCGGCCTCGTCGGCCTCGCCGCGCTCCGCCAGCACCTTCGCCCTGACGCAGCGCCAGTGCACCTGGGCGTCGATGTCGTCGGGATCTGCGAGCTCCTCCGCGAGCGCAGCCATGTCCTCCGCCTCGCCCGGCCGGTCCTGCGCCCAGAGTGCGCGCGCGAGCAGTCCCGAGAGCGTCGAGAGCAGATACCGCTCGCGGAGCTCCTCGAGAAGGATGAAGCCGCGGCGCAGTTCGCGCTCCGCCTCGGCCGGGTTGCCGGCGAGGAGCTCCACGGCCGAGGACTCGAGCACCATCGACGCCGCCTCGACCCGCAGCCCGAGCTCTTCGAACAGGCGCCGGGCATGCTCGCACAGCTCCCGGCTCAGCTCGAACGACCCCCGCATCGCCTCGAGGTTCGCGACGAGGCAGAACACGGCCGCCTCCGCCTGGCGGTCGCCGGCAACCGCCTCGGCGACACCGGCGCACCGCTCGAGCGCCTCGGCGACGGACGTCGGTCCGTGTGTGGAGGTGAGCGCGTACGCCGTGGACGCGCGGCGCTCCTGGCGCACGTCGCCGGCCGCACGCGCGTGCTCGATCGCGCGGCCAAGCGAGGTCGCGGCGGCTCCATAACGGCACGCCTTGCCGTCGACCCACGCGAGCAGCCGGTAGGCGCGAGCGAGCGTCACGTTGTCGCCGGCCACCGTCGCGGTGGCGATCACCTCGTCCGCCGTCGCCCGCGCCTGCTCGCTCCAGTCGCCCTCGGCCCCCGAGAGGAGCTTGATGAGCTGCACGACGGTCCGGGCACCGCCGGCCAGCGCCGGCTCGCCCCGGTCGACCGCCGCGCGCTCGACTTCACCGAGCAGCGTCCGGGCGCTCTCGAAATCGCCGATCTGCATCAGCGCCTCACCGCAGTCAGGCGCGATCTGGAACCGCTCGAGCGCATCATCGGGGAGCACAGCGAGCGCCCGGCGAAGCAGGTTCGCCGCCGCGGGCATGTCGCCGCGGATGAACGCACGCCGACCCGCCGATGCAAGGCGCGCGCCGGCATCCATGCCGAGCTGGCGGACGTGGTCGTCGGCCGGAGCGAGCTCCGAGAGGAAGCGGTGCGCCTGCTCGAGGTGGTAGCCGAGAATCTCCTCGAACTCCACCGCGCGGTCGCCGTTGACGCGGTCGGCCCACTCGACGAAGCGCTCGTGCAGCGCCGCCCGCTGCCGCTTGAGCAGGCCCTCGTAGACCGAGTCGCGGATGAAGATGTGGTGGAACGCCCGGAACTGAGCGCCGTCACGCTCCGGCTCGGTCTGCAGGATCTGCGTCCGGGTCAGCCGGTCGGCACGCACGACGACGTCGTCCAGCGGCAAGCCTTCGGCGAGCTCGGCGACGGCGTCGAGCGGGAAGATGTGCCCGACGACGGCCGCGGGATCGAGCAGGGCTCGATCCCCGTGCTCGAGCCGGTCGATCCTCGCGCTCAGCAGGGCGTGGATCGTGGGCGGCATCCAGTCGTCCGGAAGCGAGCGGAGCTTCCAGACGCCGCCGGACCCGACGAGCAGATCCTCGTCGCGCAACATGAGGACGAGCTGCTCGGCGAAGAGCGGGTTGCCGGAGGACGCCTCGACGATCCGGGCGAGCACGGGCGCGTCGAGCGGGCCGTCCAGCCAGCTTTCGATCAGCTCGCGGGTCTCGGCCTCGCCCAGCCGGTCGAGCGTCAGCGACGGCGTTTCTCTGAGCTCCGGGCGACGCTCCAGCACCTCGATGCGCGCCGCGCAGACGATCGCGACTCCGGCGGCGGCGGTCGACATCGAGTCGAGCAGATCGTGGAGCGTCGGCTCGGCCCAGTGAAGATCCTCGATCAAGATCAGCACGGGGCGGCGCGCGGCGAGCACCTCGAGGAGCCGCCGAAACGCCCAGAAGATCTCGGGGAGGGAGAATGTGGTCGCGGAGAGGCCCATCAGCGAGGCGATCCGATCGACGACGCCCGCTTCGGCATGGCCGGCGAAGTTCTCGATCTTGCCGAGCGCCGTCGCGGCATCGTCGGCGTCGGCTACGCCGGCAGCCGCGCGGACCGCCTCGATGACGGGCCAGAACGTGATGCCCTCCCCGTACGAGAGGCAGCGGCCACGGAGCACGTACGCCGCGCCCGACTCCGCCGCTTCGAGCTCGTCGATCAACCGCGTCTTTCCGACTCCCGCCTCGCCGAGCACGAGGAGCGAGCGCGGCTCGCCGGCAGCCGCAGCCTCCTCCACGAGAGCGCGGAGGGCCGTCAGATGCCGCGCCCGGCCGACCAGGGGATGACGCGGGGGCCCGCCCGCGCCGGCGCGCACGTCGGTTCGGACGAGCCGGTAGGCGTCGACCCGCTCGGACTTGCCCTTCAGCGTCAACGGTTCGACCGGCTCGGCGTCAACGGCGTGAGCCACGAGCTTGTACGTGAGCTCGCCGAGCAGCGTCTCGGTGTCGCCCGCGGCCTGCTCGAGCCGCGCGGCGACGTTGACGGCGTCACCCGTGACGAGCCGCTGATTCGTGCTCGCGTCGCTCGCGACGACACGCCCGGTGTTGACGCCGATCCGGTTCGCGAGCGTGACACCGTAGGTCCGCTCGAGCTCCACGTTGAGCTCCTTCAGCTCGAGCTGCATCGACTCGGCGGCGCGCACCGCCCGCAGCGCGTCGTCCTCGTGGACCTTGGGCAGCCCGAACACCGCCATCACCGCGTCCCCGATGTACTTCTCGATCGTGCCGCCGTGGCGCGTGATCGCGTCGCTCATCACCTCGAAGTACCGCGCCATCACCTCGCGCAGCGACTCCGGGTCGAGCGTCTCGCCGAGGGCGGTCGAGCCTTTCAGGTCGCAGAAGAGGATCGAGACGAGCTTGCGCGTCTCACGTGCGGGCGCAGCGCCCGCGAGCGGCGTGCCGCAATAGCCGCACAGCCGGAACTTCGGGGGGTTCTCCTCGCCGCAATTCGCGCAGGTGACCACCGCTACGAGGGTACGACGGCAGCGCCGTCTTTTCCAGGGTCAGGGCTTCGGAGCGTCAGACGTGGCCGCCGCGCAGGTGGCGGAAGCCGAGCGCGGCGGGGAGGAGCGGGAGCCACAGATTGAAGAAGCGGTAGGCGAGCACGGCCAGCATTGCCGCGGCGAGCGGGAAGCTCACCCAGAGAAGCGCGAAGGGCAGAAGTGCCTCGACGACGCCGGCCCCGGCGAGCGGCAGCGTCCGGCGGCTGAGCGCGTAGCCGGTCGCATAGCCGACGATCAGCGCCGAGACCGGGAGCGCGTGGCCGAGGAACCCGTGCAGGCAGGCCCAGAGGCAGAAGGCGTCGCCCGCCCAGTAGAGCGCCATGCCGAGCACCGCGACGAGTCCCTGGAGGGGCCGCCGCGCGAGGCCGATCAGGATGTCGAGCGCCTCGATGCCGTTCGCGACGCCGCCGCGCCAGCCGTCGCGGCCGGTGAAGCGCGTGCGCCGCCAGAGGACGAGCGCGGCAAACAGAAGGCCGGCAGGCACGCCGACCGCCCAGGGGAGCGTGAAGCCGGTCGAGATGCTCGAGCGGTGGAGCAGGAGGATGCACGCGACGACGCACGTCACCGGCGCGAGCACCGCGTACTCGAGGGCGCTCAGCCCAAGGACGCGCACACGGGCGTCCGCGTCGTCCTCGCATCGTTCCTGGAGCGCCTCGTAGTCGGCCCTGAAGCCCCCTCGCGCGATGAAGACGCCGAAGCCGGAGGAGACGAGCGCAAGCGTGTCCCGCAGGCGCAGGCGCGACGCGGGGAGCGACCCGGCGATCTCGCGGAAGGCGAGCGTGTAGCCGGCATAGGCGGCGACCTCGCCGCCAAGGGCGATCGGGAACCACCGCCATTGCGGGCTCACGAGCAGGTCGCCGACCGCGCCGAATCCGGCAGCCCAGGCGACACCGCCGAGGGCGGCGCAGGCCAGAGTCGCCCCGATCAGGATGAAGGCGGCGACATGCTGCCGGCCGTACTCGAGGTGGCGCGCCCGCAAGGCCGCAAGGGTGCGCAGGAGGAGCGAGAGTTCAGCGTCGGCTGTCTTGGCTTGTGTCACCGGTGCGGACCTAACGGCGCGGCTGCCGGTTTCGGTTCGCCTCAGTGTGAGTGGCCGCAGCCGGAACCGCAACCCGCTTCGCCGGTGGGCTCTTCGCCCTCGGCGACCTGAAAGCTGTGCCCGCAGCCGCACGCGGAGGTGGCATTCGGATTCTCGATCTTGAACCCGGACTCCTGCAGCCCCTCCAGGAAGTCGATCGTCGCGCCCCGGAGATACGGCGCGCTGAACGGGTCGACGACGACCTTGACGCCGTGGAATTCGAGCTCGTGATCGCCCGACTGCGCGCCGCGGTCGAAGCCGAGCGCGTACTCGAAGCCGCTGCACCCGCCGCCCTGGATCGCGATCCGCAGCACCTCGGCCTCGCCGGCCGGCTCCTGCGCCATGAGACCCTGGACCTTCGTCGCCGCACGCTCGGTCAGCGTGACGACGGTCGTCTCCGACTGCTCGATCGCGGCCATCGCGCGAAGTGTACCCGTGGGGCCCGAGGTTGGAACTTCGTGACACCCGTAACACGCTTGGCTCCACGGATTGCGGTTCCGTTCGTGCAGCCTGAACGATGGTGCTAGCGTCCGCTGCCGGACGAATCTCCCCACGGAGGAGCGAGGGTGTTCAACGACTGGTTGCCGTTCGCGATCTACGCGATCTTCGCGCTTGCGATTCCGGCAACGATGATGGTAGGGAGCTTCAAGCTTGCGCAGCGGCCGCACCGCCGGGTCCGCGCCCGGACGATCCCGTTCGAGTCCGGTGTCTCGCAGGGCCCGCCGCACCGCCAGCGGTTCACCGTCAGCTTCTACCTGACGGCAATGCTCTTCATCCTGTTCGACATCGAGATCGTCTTTCTCTACCCGCTCGCGGTGATCCTCCACGAGCTCGCGTGGTTCGGCTTCTTCGAGTTCCTCACGTTCCTGATCATCCTGCTCGTCGCCTACGTCTACATCTGGCGCAAGGGAGCGCTCGAATGGCGCTAGAGGGCAAGCGGCTGAAGAACATGGGGATGAAGTCGGAGCGCCTGCTCTGGCCGACGAAGGGCCCCGGCAACTTCGAGACGGAGGTCGACGACCTCGAGCAGAAGATCGGCCTGACGACGCTCGAGAAGGGCGTCGCGTGGGCGCAGACGAACTCGATGTGGCCGGACACGTTCGGCCTCGCCTGCTGCGCGATCGAGATGATGTCGATCGTCTCCGCGCGCTACGACATCGCGCGCTTCGGGATGGAGCCGTTCCGGGGATCGCCGCGCCAGGCCGACCTGATGATCGTCTCCGGCCGCGTGTCCCACAAGATGGCTGCGCCGCTCCGCCAGATCTACGACCAGATGCTCGAGCCGAAGTGGGTGATCGCGATGGGCGCGTGCGCGAGCTCGGGCGGCATGTTCAACAACTACGCGATTGTCCAGTCGGTCGACAAGATCATCCCCGTCGACGTCTACGTGCCGGGCTGTCCGCCGCGTCCCGACCAGCTGATCGAGGGGATCGTGCGGCTGCATGAGGCGGTCAAGGCAGGCGTGCCCCCGGCGTACGAGCTGCGGAGCGTCGCGTCGTGAGTGACCCGGTCGTTCCGGGGCTCGTCTCGATCAACGAGGAGCATCGCGAGACGACGATCGTCGTCGAGACCGCGCGCCTCGTCGAGGCTGCGACGCACCTTCGGGACGAGGAGGGCTTCAACTTCCTCTCGGACATCACCGCCGTCGACTACCTCGGCTGGGCCGGCGCCGACGTCTCGGGGTACATCGGCACGCGCGCCGGGCGCGACCTGAACCGGCCGATGACGCAGGGCTACCAGGCGGTGCCGCTCGCAAAGCCGAAGCGCTTCGCGATGAACTACCACCTGCTTTCGATCTCGGAGGAGCCACGGCGCGTGCGGCTGCAGGTGTGGGCGGACGAAGGCGAGGCGGTGCCGAGCGTCGTCCCGGTCTGGCCGACCGCCGACTGGCACGAGCGTGAGGCGTGGGACATGATGGGGATCGCGGTCGCCGGCCACCCGAACCTCGAGCGGATCCTGCTCGACGACGACTGGGAGGGCCACCCTCTGCGCAAGGACTATCCGCTCGGCGGCGAGCCGGTGCGCTTCTCGGAGGCGGAGTGACCGCCACCGCGCCCAGCGTGCGGCGCACTCCGATCTACGAGGGCACGCGCATCCCGAGCCCGATCCCGACCGTCCTCGCGACACCCCCCGACCTTGCCGCGACGGGCGATGTGATGACGGTGAACTTCGGGCCGAACCATCCGTCGACGCACGGGGTGCTCCGTCTCGTCGTCGATCTCTACGGGGAGGACGTCACGGGCCTCGCGGCAGTCGTCGGCTATCTGCACACCGGCTTCGAGAAGAACATGGAGCAGAAGACGTGGTGGAAGTGCATCACGTACCCCGAGCGGATCGACTACGTGTCGTTCCAGAACAACGAGTACGTGTTCGTCGCCGCCGTCGAGAAGCTGCTCGACCTGGAGATCCCACCGAAGGCGACGTGGATGCGCACGCTCCTCTGCGAGCTGAACCGCATTCACTCGCATCTCGTGTGGCTCGGCACCTCCGCGCTCGAGCTCGGGGCGATCTCGATGTTCTGGTACGCGTTCCGGGAGCGCGAGCAGATCCTCGACCTGTTCGAGCTCGTGGCCGGCTACCGCATGCACACGCGGTACTTCCAGGTCGGCGGCCTCGCCGAGGACATCCCGCGCGGCTTCTATCCGGAGGCGCGCAAGTTCTGCGACTGGATGCCGCGCGCGATCGACGACTACGAGACGCTACTGACGCGCAACAAGATCTGGCTCGAGCGCACCGAGGGAATCGGCCTGCTCTCCGCCGCGGACGCGATCGCGCTCGGCCAGTCGGGGCCTGTGCTGCGCGCGTCGGGCGTCGACTGGGACCTGCGCCGCGTCGAGCCGTACCTCGCCTACCACCAGGTCGACTTCCGCGTGCCGGTGTTCCCCGAGGGCGACGTCTACGCGCGCTACCGGGTGCACATGCAGGAGATGCGCGAGTCGGTGCGCATCGTCGAGCAGTGCCTCGACCGGCTCGAGCACATGGAAGGCGACCCGTGGATCGCGGATGACCGCAAGGTCGTCCTGCCGCCGCGCCACGAGCTCCACACGTCGATGGAGTCGCTGATCCACCACTTCAAGATCGTCACCGAAGGCTTCCGCGTCCCCGAGGGCGAGGCGTACATGGCGATCGAGTCGCCGCGCGGCGAGCTCGGCTGCTACATCTGCTCGGACGGCGGTCCCAAGCCGTGGCGCGTCAAGTTCCGCGCGCCGTCATTCGTCGCCCTGCAGGCGACCGCGACGATGATGACGGACGCGCTGATCGCCGACATGATCGCGATCGTCGGCTCGCTCGACACCGTGATGGGCGAGGTCGACCGTTGAGCGCGTTCGCCGACGAGGTACGCGCGATCGCCGAGCGGTACCCCGACCCGCGCTCGGCGACGCTGCCCGCGCTCCGGCTCGCGCAGGAAAGGCACGGCTGGCTGCCGCCGGAGGCACTCCGCGAGGTGGCGAACGCGCTCGACCTGACACCCGCCTACTGCAAGGCGGTGGCCTCCTTCTACGACATGTACCACCTCGCCCCGGTCGGGAAGCATCTCGTCGAGGTCTGCACCAATCTTTCCTGCGCACTCGTCGGGGCGCAGCGTGTCGTCGAGGCGTTCGAATCCGAGCTCGGCGTCGCACCCGGCGAGACGACGACAGACGGCGAGGTGACCTTTCGCACCGTCGAATGCCTGGGTGGATGCGGCTACGCGACCGTGGTCGCGGTCGACCACCGGTACCGGCAGGACGTCACACCGGCCGACGTGGCGGGGATCGTGGAGGAGCTGCGTGGCTGAGCTCCAGGTCCTGCTGGCGGGGACCGACGACCACGACCTGACGAAACTCGACGAGTACCTCGCGGTCGGCGGCTATGCGGGCGTCGGCAAGGCGCGCGCGATGACGCCCGAGGAGTTGATCGACGAGCTCCAGCGGGCAACGCTGCGCGGACGCGGCGGCGCGGGGTTCCCGATGGGACGCAAGGCGTCGTTGATCGACCGTTCCAGCCCGAAGCCGAAGTACCTCGTCGTCAACGCCGACGAGTCGGAGCCCGGCGCCTTCAAGGACCGGGAGGTGATGGCGCGCGTGCCGCACCGCCTGATCGAGGGTTGCCTGATCTCCGCGCACGCCATCGAGGCGCACGAGGTCTTCATCTTCATCCGCGGCGAGTACCTGAGCGAGTACGAGATCCTTCAGGCCGCGGTCGACGAGGCGCGCGCCGCCGGGCTCTTCGGCGACGTCGACATCCTCGTCCATCGTGGCGCAGGTGCGTACATCTGCGGCGAGGAAACGGCGCTGCTCGACGCGCTCGAGGGGCGTCGGGGGCAGCCGCGGCCGCGGCCGCCGTTCCCGCCCGTGCAGGGCCTGTACGACGCGCCGACACAGATCAACAACGTGTCGACGATCGCCACCGTGCCGGCGATCATGGAGATGGGCGCGGAGGCGTTCGCGAAGACCGGCACCGAGTCGTCGCCCGGCAGCGCGATCTTCTCGATCTCGGGCAACATCGCGCGCCCCGGAAACTACGAGCTCGAGCTCGGCACTCCCATGCGCGAGCTGATCTACGACCTCGCCGGCGGCGTCCCCGACGGACGCGAGCTGAAGGCCGTCATTCCGGGCGGCTCGTCGGTTCCTGCGCTCGCGCCGGACGAGATCGACGTGCCGCTCGACTACGACTCGCTGCAGAAGATCGGGACCTTCTTCGGCGCCGCCTCCTTGATCGTCGTCGACGACCGCTGCTGCATCGTCCAGCTGGCGCTCAGGTCGGCGAAGTTCTACCAGCACGAGTCGTGCGGGAAATGCACGCCCTGCCGCGAGGGCACGCGCTGGATGGTGCAGATCCTCGAGCGGATCGA
The DNA here is from genome assembly GCA_025936595.1 of Thermoleophilia bacterium. Taxonomy (GTDB): domain Bacteria; phylum Actinomycetota; class Thermoleophilia; order Gaiellales; family Gaiellaceae; genus PALSA-600. Next base: position 18,389 of record JAICTB010000004.1, read on the forward strand.
GGCGGGAGACGCGGAGCTCTCGCACATCGAGCTGCTCGAGTCGATCGGGAGCCGCATCCTCGGCCGCTCGCTCTGCGCCCTCGGCGACTTCGCGGTCTACCCGACCCACAGCTACATCACGAAGTGGCGCAACGAGTTCGTCGCGCACATCGAGCAGGGCGGCTGCCCGTACGGCGGCGCCTCCTCGCTCGAGGGGATCGTCGCGCCGCTCGACCAGCACACCCACTCACCGATGGCCGAGGTGCCCGCGTGAGCGCAGGCCTGGTGACGCTGACGATCGACGAGCGCGAGGTGAGCGTGCCGAAGGGCACGGGCCTCGTCGAGGCGGCGCTCGCGGCCGGCATCGAGATCCCCGTCTTCTGCTACGAGCCCCGGCTCGGGCCGCCGGTCGGGGCCTGCCGGATGTGCCTCTGCGAGGTGCAGCCGGGGCCGCCGAAGCCGCAGGCGGCCTGCACGCTCCAGGCCGCCGACGGGATGGTGGTGCGCACCGCGCGAACGTCCGCGATGGCCGCCGAGGCGCAGAACGGCACGCTCGAGTTCCTGCTCGTCAACCATCCGCTCGACTGCCCCGTCTGCGACAAGGGCGGCGAATGCCCACTGCAGGACCTCACCTTCCGCTACGGGCCGGGCAACACGCGCATGACGTTCCCGAAGCGCACGTTCGAGAAGCCGATCCCGATCTCGCCGCTGATCGCGCTCGACCGCGAGCGCTGCATCCTCTGCTACCGCTGCACGCGCTTCAGCGAGGACGTCGCCGAGGACGGCCAGCTCGTCGCCGTCAATCGCGGGGCGCAGTCGGTGATCGCGACCTTCGAGGACGAGCCCTACGTCGGGCACTTCTCGGGCAACGTCACCGAGATCTGCCCGGTCGGCGCGCTCACCTCGACGCAGTACCGCTTCGAGGCGCGCCCGTGGGAGATCCAGAGCGTTCCCACGGTCTGCGGCCTCTGCCCAGTCGGCTGCAACACATCTGCGACGACACGCGAGGGGAAGGTGAAGCGCATCCAGTCGCGCAACCACCCCGAGATCGACGAGGGCTGGCTGTGCGACAAGGGACGCTTCGCCTACGACCACCTGACCGCGCGCGACCGCATCACGGCGCCGCTCGGCGGCAACCGGCTCGCGCCGATCGGCTGGGACGAGGCGATCGACCGCGCGGAGGAGCTCCTGCGCCGCGGCGGCGCCTCGACGGTGACCGCGCTCTCGGGCGGCGAGTCGGTCGAGGAGGCCTACGGGCTCGCGCGCCTGATGCGCGACGGCGTCGGGGCGAACACCGCGGTGCTGCCCGAGCAGGTTCCGGACGGGCTCGACGCGTACCGCGCGCCTCTCTCCGCGCTGCGCGACTGCAAGACGATCGCCGTCCTCTGCGACGAGCCCGTCGTCGAGCGCGCGCCGGTCGTCGAGCTGTGGCTGAAGGCCGCCAGGCGCAACGGCGCGACGATCACCTACGGCGCTCCCGAGGGTCCCGTCGACGCGCTCGTCACCGACCTGCCGAACCTGCAGCTCGGGGCGAGAACCGTCTACTACCTCCCGCGCACGCCGAACGGCCGCGGCGTCACCGATGCCTGGAGCGCCGCCGGCGAGGGCGAGCCGGTGGACGAAGAGCCGCGCGTACTCGTGATCTCGGGCGACGAGGCGGCTCAAGACCCAAGCGTCCGGGTGCTCGCAGAGCGCGCGGACGCAGTGATCGGGATCGGCATGTTTCGCGACAGTTTCCACGGGCTCGCGCACCTCGTCCTCCCGGGCACGAGCTACCTGGAGCGCGACGGCACGACGATCAACCTCGAAGGGCGGCTGCAGCGCCAGCGCCGCGCCGTCCTCGCCCCCGTGCCGGACGTGCTCGCGTGGCTCTCGAAGCTCGCCGCGCGCTTCGACGTGGAGCTCTCGCCGCACGCGTCCGTGGTCTTCGAGGAGGTGTCTGCGAAGTGCTTCGGCGGCGTCACGTTCGCGGAGGTGGGCGAGCGCGCCGACCTGCCGCCGCGCGCCGCGCGGAGCGAGACGCAGGAGCCCGGGTCGCAGAGGGAACCAGGTTCCCGAGACTCGGGGTTGCGCCTCGTCGCCTACCGGCCGCTCTTCTCCGGCGCCGCCGTCGAGCGCACCCCCGAGCTGCACTTCCAGCGCCCGGGAGACGAGATCCAGATCGCTCCCGCCGACGCGCAGGCGCGCGGGGTCGTGAACGGCGCGACCGTCACGGTGTCCTCGAACGGTACGTCGCTCGAGCTGCGCGCGCGCATCACCCGTGAGCTCGCGCCCGGCATCGTGCGCATCGCACGCGACCACGCCGGCGACCTGCACGCGACGGTCCAGGTGACACCCTGATGCACGAGGCATGGTGGATCACGATTCCGAAGGCGTTCGTCGTCATCAACGTCGTGATGGTCTTCTTCGCGTTCACGACGTGGCTCGAGCGCAAGCTGCTCGGCCGCATGCAGCTCCGCTTCGGCCCGAATCGGGCCGGCCCGAAGGGTCTCCTCGTGCCGATCGCCGACCTTCTGAAGCTGATCCGCAAGGAGGCGTTCGCGCCGATGGCGGCAAACGAGCCGCTGTACATCCTCGCGCCGGTCGTCTCGATGTTCACCGCGCTGGCCGCGTTCAGCGTCCTGCCGTTCGGCGCCGGCTGGACCGTGTGGGGCCATCACATCCGCGGCCAGGTGGTGAACGTGCCGATCTCGCTGATCCTGATCTTCGCGCTCGGCTCGCTCGGGATCTACGGCTTCATCGTCGGCGGCTGGGCGTCCGAGTCGAAGTACTCGATCCTCGGCTCGATGCGCACGTGCGCGCAGCTCGTCTCGTACGAGGTGTCGCTCGCGCTCTCCGTCCTCGGCGTCGTCCTGATGGGGCAGTCGCTCAACCTGCAGTCGATCGTCGACAAGCAGCAGGCAACACTCTGGTTCTTCATCCCGCAGTTCATCGGGCTCGTCGTCTTCATGCTCGGCGGCGTCGCCGAGACTTCGAGGCCGCCGTTCGATCTGCCAGAGGCGGATACAGAGCTGGTCGCGGGCTACCACACCGAGTATTCGGGCATGAGATGGGGGCTGTTTCAGGCGGCCGAGTACATCAACATGATCACGCTCTCCGGCCTCTGCGTGACGCTCTTCTTCGGCGGCTACCACTTCCCGTGGGTGCACTCGCTCGACCAGCTCGGCCCGATCTGGTTCGTGCTGAAGCTGTTCACGCTCGTGATGATCTTCATCTGGCTGCGCGCGACGCAGCCGCGCCTCCGTTACGACCAGCTGATGCGTTTCGGCTGGAAGGTGCTGCTGCCGGTCGCGACCGTGAACGCGCTGGTCACGGCATTCCTGGTGGTGCTCGTCAAGTGACCGCCGTCCCGGGAACGCTCAAGGGCTTCGGCGTGACGCTGAAGCAGATCTTCAAGAAGCCGATCACGCAGCAATACCCGGAGTACAAGCGCCCGGTCTATCCGCGCTACCGCGGCCGCCACCGCCTGCACCGCCACGAGAACGGGCTCGAGAAATGCGTCGGCTGCTCACTCTGCGCCGCGGCCTGCCCGGCGGACTGCATCCGCGTCGTGCCGGCGGAGAACACGGCCGACAACCGTGTCTCAGCGGGCGAGCGCTACGCGCGCATCTACGAGATCAACATGTCGCGCTGCATCTTCTGCGGCTACTGCGAGCTCGCGTGCCCGTTCGACGCGATCACGCTCGGCAACGAGTTCGAGATCTCCGAGCACAACCGCGACGACCTGATCTACACGAAGGACATGCTGCTCGCCCCTCCGGTGAAGCGCGTTCCGGTCGCCGACCGCGAACTCTACGACACGCCGATCCCGTACTACGAGGAGCACTCGTAGGCCGATGGCGAACTTCCTCGTCTGGGTCGTCTGGTTCGGCGCAGCTTTCGCCTGCCTCGCGAGCGCGCTCGGTGTCGTCAGCTTCGGCAATCCGTTCTACTCGGCGCTCGCGCTGATCGGGAACCTCGCGTCGCTGGCCGTGCTCTTCCTGCTCCTCTCGGGCGAGTTCGTCGCCGCGGGCCAGGTGCTCGTCTACGGCGGCGCGGTGATGGTGATGTTCCTGTTCGTGATCGCCTACCTCGGCGACCGCACCGACGAGTCGCCGTGGTCGGGCGGGCCGTCGTGGCAGGTCGTCGGCGCGATCCTCGCGGGCGCGGCGATCCTCGCGGAGGTGTGCGTCGTCGTCGGCCTGAAGGCCGGCGGCTTCCTCTCGTCCTCGCACCACGTCGGCCGTTCGTTCGGCTCGCCGGCATCGATCGGCCGCCTCTTCCTCACCGATCACCTGCTCGCCTTCGAGGTGACGTCGATCGTGCTGCTCGTCGCTGCGGTCGGCGGCGTCGTTCTCGGCTCGCACGCGCGACAGGAAGTGGAGAGCGATGCACGGGCCTGACATTCAGTGGTACGTCGTCCTCTCCGCGCTGCTCTTCGCGACGGGGGCGCTCGGCGTGATGCTGCGCCGGAACCCGTTGATCATCCTGCTCTCGGTCGAGATCATGCTGAACGCGGCCAACCTGCTCCTGATCGCATTCGCGCGGCTGCACGGCCGCGAGGACGGCCAGATCTTCGCGATCTCGGTGATGGCGGTCGCCGCGTCGGAGGTCGTGGTCGGCCTCGGGCTGATCGTCGCGATGGGCCGGCGCAACATCGAGCTCGACGTCGACAAGCTCAGGACACTGCGAGGCTGACGTGAAGGCCGCCGCCTGGGTCTGCCTGCTGCTGCCGCTTGCCTCGACGCTCGCCATCGCGTTCGCGGGCACCGGCATCTCACGGCGCGTCGCCGGCTACTTCTCGACGGTGACGTCGTTGGGCTCGTTCGCCGCCGCAGTCGTTGCGTTCGCGCATATGTGGGGCGAGAGCGTGTCGCAGCGCGGCCATGTGACGACCTCGTGGACGTGGC
>JAICTB010000220.1 GCA_025936595.1 Thermoleophilia bacterium
CCGCGAGCGGCTCACGTCGGAGAACATCGACCGCATCCTCGACGACGGCTGGGACCTGATCCTCGACGGCGCCGACAACTTCCCCACCCGCTACCTCGTCAACGACGCCTCGGTGTGGCGCGGCATTCCCGTCGTGCACGGGTCGATCTACCGGTTCGAGGGTCAGGTGACCGTGTTCAAGCCCCACGACGGACCGTGCTATCGCTGTCTCTTCCCGGAGCCGCCGCCTCCGGAGCTCGCGCCGTCGTGCGCCGAGGGCGGCGTCCTCGGGGTGCTGCCCGGCATCGTCGGGTCGCTGCAGACGAACGAGGCGATCAAGCTCGCCGCCGGGATCGGCGACCCGCTCGTCGGGCGGCTGCTCCTCTTCGACGCGCTCGCCACCGAGTTCAGCGAGGTGAAGATCGACCGCCGCGCCGACTGCCCCGTCTGCGGAGAGCATCCGACGATCACCGAGTACATCGACTACGTCGAGTTCTGCGCGAGGTGAGCGTCGTCCGCATCCCACCCGTTCTGCGCACGGAAGCCGGCGGCGAGCGCGAGGTCGAGGCCTCCGGCGACACGCTGCGCGAGCTGCTCGAGGATCTCTCGTCGCGCCTCCCGGCGCTCGGGTCGCGCGTCTACGCGGAGGGCGCGATCCGGTCGTTCGTGAACGTCTACGTCGACGGCGAGGACGTCCGCACACGCGACGGGCTCGACACGCCGGTGCGCGAGGGCTCCACCGTTATCTTGCTACCGGCGATGGCCGGTGGTTGCTAGCTCGCTGCTCGACCTGATCGGCTCGACGCCGCTCGTCGAGCTCGCCCAGCTCTCCCCGCCGGGCCGCACGATCTATGCGAAGCTCGAAGGACAGAACCCCACCGGCTCGATCAAGGACCGCGTCGCGCTCGCGATGGTCGAGCGTGCGCAGCTCGAGCCGGGCGCGGAGCTGCTCGAGCCGACGAGCGGCAACACCGGCATCTCGCTCGCGCTTGTCGCGAAGCTGAAGGGGCTGAAGCTGACGTGCGTGATGCCGTCGAACGCGACGCAGGAGCGGCGCGCGCTGCTCGAGCTCTACGGGGCGACGATCATCGAGTCGCCCGGCAATGAGGGCTCGAACGGAGCGGTGCGCATGGCGCAGGAGATCGCTGCGCGCGAGCCGCGCTACACGATGCTCTTCCAGTACGCGAACGAGGCGAACCCGCGCGCGCACTACGACGGCACGGGCGCCGAGATCGCTGCGGAGCTCGAGCATGTCGATGCACTCGTGGCGGGGCTCGGCACGGGCGGCACGCTGATGGGGACAGGGGCGCGCCTGCGCGAGGCGTTCCCGGCCGTGCAGGTGGTCGCTGCGGAGCCGTTGCCGGGCGAGCCGGTGATGGGGCTCCGCTCGCTGGAGGACGGGTACGTGCCGCCCGTGCTCGACGTCTCGAAGCTCGACCGCAAGCTCCTCGTCTCGAACACGGAGGCCGCAGCCGCAGTGCGCGTGCTTCTCGACCGCGAGGGCATCTTCGCCGGCGTCTCCGCCGGCGCGGTCGTGCACGTTGCGCGACGCGTCGCCGACGAGCTGCCGGAGGGAGCCGTCGTCGTGTGCGTGCTCGCGGACGGCGGCTGGAAGTACCTCTCGGCCCCGTTCTGGCTGGGCGAGGAGATCGACGAGGCGGTCCTCTGGTGGTGATCCCGCCGGCGATCCGCGAGGAGCTGCGCGCGCACGCTGCGGACGAGGCGCCGAACGAGTGCTGCGGCCTCGTCGTCCTGCGCGACGGCGTCGCCGAGCGCTACCTACGCGGCGTCAACACCCTCGCGTCGCCCTACCGCTATGAGCTCGAGATCGACCCGGCGGTCTGGTTCCTCGAGGACGAGGGGTACGAGCTCGCGGTCTTCCACTCGCATCCCGAGACCGAGCCGGTTCCTTCTCGGACCGACAAGGAACGGGCCGGCCTCTGGGCGGGCCGGCCGTTCCTCATCTACGGGCTGAAGCTCGACGTGCTGCGCGCCTGGCGGATCAGCCGCGAGGACGCCCAGGAGATCGCGCTCTCGCCCTGATGCCGCCGGTTCGGGGGCGTCAGGTCACTTTGAACGACCCGTGCATGAGTGACGCGTGCGGGTCGCAGATGTACTTGTAGGTGCCCTTCTTGAGCTTCAGCTTCCACGTGAAGGTGCCGGTCTTGCCGACCGACGTCGTCTTGTTGACGCCAGGCCCCCTCAGGTGGAAGTTGTGCAGGCTCGACTTGTCGCTGATCTTGAAGATGTACGTGCCGACCCTCAGCTTGGTCACCTTCTTCGAGCCCTGCTTGAGCGTGATCGTGAAGCCGGGGCCATCGACCCCGTTCAGCGTCGGCGTCCGCGCGAATGCGGCGGGTGCGGCGAGAGCGGCGGCGAGCACCGCGATTGCAACGATTTTCATGTGACTCCTCGGAGATTCGAGTTTGCTGCCAGAGACAGGGTACGCTCGACGACGTGGATCTCGCGTCGGTGGTTTCCCCGGAGGCGCTCGCAGAGCCGCAGGGCAGGTATCTCGCAGATCTGATGGGCCGCGGCGTGCGGGGAACGGCCGACGCGGTCGTCCTGCCGTCGAGCGCCGAGGAGGTCGCGGCGGTGATGCGGTGGTGCTACGAGAACGGCGTGCCGTTGACAGCGCGCGGCGGCGGCACGGGCCTGGCCGGCGGCGCCATTCCGGTCGCCGGCGGCGTCGTCCTCGGCTTCGAGCGTCTGAACAGGATCCGGCAGTTCGATCCGCTGCTCTGGCGGATGCACGTCGAGGCCGGCGTCACCACCGGGGACGTGCAGCGGCGCGCGCGCGAGAGCGGTCTGCGGTTCCCTCCCGATCCCGGCGCAGCGGAGATCTCGCAGATCGGCGGCAACATCGCGTGCAACGCCGGGGGGCCGCACGCGTTCAAATACGGCGTCACGGGCCACTGGGTGACGGGGCTCGAGGTCGTCGTGCCGCCCGGCGAGATCGTCCAGCTCGGCGGCCCCATCCGCAAGGACGTTGCGTCGTACGACCTGAAGAGCCTGATCGTCGGCTCGGAGGGAACGCTCGGTCTTGTCACCGCAGCGTGGTTGCGGCTCGTGCCGGCGCCCGAGCTCGAGCTTCCCGTGGTGGGCCTCTACCGCGACGCGGAGGCCGGCATCGGCGCGATCGAGCGCGTGCTCGCATGCGGCGCCGTCCCCGCCGCGATCGAGTACCTCGACGCCGTGACGCTCTCGTTCTCCGGCGACGCGTATCCCTTCGGGATCCCGGACGGCGGCGCGTTCATGGTGATGACGGAGGCCGACGGCGCCGCGAGTGAGGCACGGCGTGTCGCGACGGAGTTGCAGGAGGCGCTTGCCGAGGATGCAGTCGCCGTGCACGCGCCGGAGGATCCGGCCGACGTCGCGGAGTTGTGGCGGTGGCGCGGTGGTGCTGCGTTCGCGATCCTCGCCCAGCGTGGCGGCGCGTTCAGCGAGGACATCGCGGTGCCGCTCGACCGGCTGCGAGACGTCGCGCGCGAGACGCTCGAGATCGGCGCGCGCCACGGCGTTCCGGCGCTCTCGTTCGGCCACGCGGGCGACGGGAACATCCACTCGACGTTCCTCTTCTCGCCGGACGATCCCGACGAGGAACGCCGTGCCGACGCCGCCTGCCACGACCTGTTCGAGCTGGCGCTCCGCCTCGGCGGCACGGTCACGGGCGAGCACGGGATCGGCTGGCTGAAGCGCGGCCAGCTCGAGCGGCAGCTCGGGGCGGCGGGCTACGACCTGCACATGCGCATCAAGCGGGCGTTCGACCCGAAGAACCTGCTCAACCCCGGTAAAAAGCTCTGACCGGCTGATGGCTCGGTCGCGGACACGCTCTGCGCTTGCAGCCGGCGCAGACCGGGCGCCGGCGCGCGCCCACTTCCGCGCGCTCGGCATCGACCCGGCGCGGCTCGACGGCACGATTGTCGGCATCGCCTCGACGTGGACCGGGACGATGCCGTGCAACCTGAATCAGCGCGAGCTCGCGCGACGCGTCGCGGAGGGCGTCACCTCGGGGGGAGGCGTCCCGCTCGAGTTCAACACGATCGCCGTCTCGGACAACCAGTC
>JAICTB010000097.1 GCA_025936595.1 Thermoleophilia bacterium
GTCCGTGTCGGCCACGGTACGAAGCCGCGCCTCGCACAGCACGACGCTCTACGGAAGTGAGTCGGCCGGGTTTGGCGAAGACTACGCCCCTTGTCTTGACGACCTCGCGAGCCGAGGGGTGGTCATGGGCGCCGGCCGGCGGTTCTGATTCCGGGACGTCGTCGTCCAATCCGGGAGGTCGCGGTGATGATCCAGCAAGGGCAGGTGTTCAGATTGAAGGCGCGGGGCGCCGAGGGAGCCTCGTTGTGGGCGTACCGGTACCGCGTCGCCGGTCGCGGGTCGGCGCGGCTGCAGGTGGGCGGCTTCGCCAGCAGGTCCGAGGCGCAGCGGGCGCTGCAGAACAAACTCGCACGGCTGGGGCCGGACGGGCGCGCGGCCACGATCACGCTCGGCGAGTGGGTCGAGGAGTACCTCCAGAACCACACGGGCGAGCGGGTCACGATCGCGAAGCTGCGCTGGCTGCTCGGGAAGGCGACCGCCGCGCTCGGCGAGGTGGCACTTGCCGATCTCTCGTCGGAAGCGATCTGCTCCTGGCGCCTGACGGTGCCCGACGGGCACCGCTACGAGGCGACCCAGGCGTTGCGGCAGGTGCTGAACCGCGCGGTCGCCTGGAAGCTGCTCGAGGACAACCCCGCGAAGCGCGGCGTGCCGAACCCGGGACGCAGACCCCGCGAGCAGCGGCCGTTCGAGTCCTGGCAGCAGATCCGGGCGATCGCCGCGGAGCTTGGGCCGGCACATGGGCCCATGGTCATGTTCGCCGCCGCGACCGGGCTTCGACCCTCCGAACTGTTCGCGCTCGAGCACGGCGACATCGACCTGAACGCGGGTGTGGTCCAGATCCGGCGGGCGTACGCGAACGGACGGGTCAAGCAGACCAAAACGCGGCTGAGCAGACGCGCCGTGCCGCTACAGGCGACAGCGCTCGAGGCGCTCGACCAGCTCCCTTCGCGGCACGCCAGTCCGCTGCTGTTCCCCAACGCGCGCGGCGGCTACCTCGACTTCCGCAACTTCAACCGCCGCCACTGGAAGCCGGTCCAAAGAGCGCTCGGAATCGACCCGCTGCGCGACCTCTACGACCTGCGCCACACCTACGCCACCTTTGCCCTCCGCGCCGGTGTCCCAGTGTTCGCCGTCTCGCGCTTCATGGGCACGAGCATCGCGATGATCGACCTCCACTACGGCCACCTCGCCGTCGACAGCTATCAGCACGCGGTCTCGCTCCTGGACGCGCTCGCGCTCGAGCGGGCGGTGGACGCCGGGTGGACGTCGGCCCGAATGCCCGTAACGCCGCACGGCGCCTCGGTTTCTAGCCCTTGCGGAGGGCGTTCTCGCCGGGCGGTGGACGCCCGGTGGACGTCGCGGTCAGAGGCTACGACGACCAGCGCGCGTAGAAAGAGCTGATTAGCAGGAACTTCTCGAAGCCCTCTGACGGACTCGAACCGTCGACCCCCTCCTTACCATGGAGGTGCTCTACCAACTGAGCTAAGAGGGCAGGTGGCACAGGTTAGCGGCCCGCGTCCTGGGAGTCTTGCCACCGCTTCTCCGCGGCGGTCGTTCGTAAGCACGTGCGGGAACGCTCACGGCATCCCCATCGGATGAGGGCACGTGCGCCTCCTTGTGCGGCGTACCGTGGATGTGACGGACGACGACCCCCCGGCTCGAGTGAAAGGAGTCTTCGATGGCGGCGCTTTCGACGCACCTGCTCGGCCCGGCAGCACCGCGTCAGGTCGCCTCGCGTGCGATCTCGCCCGAGGACTGGCAGCGCTACGAGACGGCAATGGGCGAGATCTTCACCGCCTTCGGGATGGACCTCGAAACGCCCGGCACGGCATTGACGCCCACGCGATTCTTGAAGGCGCTCCACGACGCGACCTCCGGCTACGACGGCGACCCGAAGCTCCTGACGGCATTTCCCACCGAATGTCGCTGCGACTCCGGTTGCCTCGTCAGCCAGGTGATCGAAGGGCCAATTTCCTTCTACAGCCTTTGCGAGCACCACTCATTGCCGTTCCACGGCTTCGCACACGTCGGCTACGTCGCGCACGATCGGATCATCGGCATCTCGAAGCTCACGCGGCTCGTCCGGCTCTACGCGCGTCGCTTCACGGTCCAGGAGCGGCTCGGCGAGCAGATCGCGACCGCGCTCGAGGAGCTTATGGAGCCACACGGCGTCGCCGTGCACCTCGAGGCGGTGCACCTTTGCACGCAGATGCGTGGCGTCCGCGAGGAGCACTCGAAGACGGTCACGAGCATGTGGCGCGGCGGGTACACCGAGGACGCCGAGTTGCGGCGGGAGTTCCTGGACGAGGTGCGCAGCCGAAACCCGTGGAGCTGAGCATCGATGCGAAGCCGGTCCAGTCGCTCTACGAGTCGGAGGGGCTGCCTGCGTTCGCGCTCCCCGACGCGCTGAGCCGGCAGTACGGCCCTCTCGGTTTTGAGAACCGTTGCATCTACGCCAACTTCGTCGCCAGCCTCGACGGCGTCACCGCCATCGCAGACGAGCTCCAGTCGAGCCACCTGCTCGCCGGCCACAGTGACGGCGACCGGTTCGTGCTCGGTCTCCTGCGCGCGTGCGCAGATGCCGTCCTGATCGGCTCCAACACGTTGCGCGATTCTCCGTCGACGCAGTGGACCGCGAGCCACGCCTACCCGCCGTTCGCAGCGGCGTATGCGGAACTGCGCCGGTTGCGTGGAAGCACACCGGAGCCGGAGCTGGCCGTGCTCAGCGGCAGCGGCCGGATCGACACAGCGCACCCCGGGTTGCGCGAGCACGCCGTCGTCCTGACGAGCGACGGAGGAGCCGCGCGCCTCGAAGGCAGCCTGCCCGCCGCAGCGGAGATCTGCACTCTCGGCCCGGGGCCTCAGCTCGACGTGGTGCGGGCCGTTGCCGCCCTTCGCTCGCGGGGGCACCATCTGATCCTCTGCGAGGGCGGGCCGACGCTGTTCGGGCAGCTCGTCGCTGCGGGACTCGTCGACGAGCTGTTCCTCACCGTCTCGCCACTGCTCGCGGGCCGCGGCGTGCACGAGCGGCTCTCGCTCGTCGAGGGGCGCGAGCTGCTCCCCGGTCGTGGCGTCCGGGGCAGATTGCTGTCACTGCACACGCAAGGGTCGCATCTCTTCCTGCGCTATGCACTCGCTGATGAAGTGGGCGCTCGATGACGGCGGCTACAATGAGGCAGGGTGCGTTCAGCGAAACCGTGAGCTACGCCGTCTTCGGAATGGCGCTCGACGGCACCGTTCAGAGTTGGAGCTCGGGCGCCGAGCAGCTCTACGGCTTTTCCCCCGAAGAGATCATCGGCAAGCCGCACACGCTGCTCGTGCCGCCGGAAAGAGGCTGCGACCTCGAGGAGGCGCTCACGCTTCTGAGACACGGCGAAGAGACCGTCCACCTCGAGACGGCCGGCGTCACCGTCGACCTGTCGAGCCTCCGTAACGAGCATGGTGAGACGATCGGCGTCGCGGCCGTTGCCGGCCGCACCAGTGTGCGCGAGCGCCGGGAGGAGATCAGCGCCGCTCGGATCGCCGGGTTGCAGGCCGTAACGGCGGCTCTCTCGCGCGCGGTGACCCCGGCGGCGGTCGCACAGGTGTTCGTACGCGAAGGCGCCGCCGCGGCCGGAGCAAGCGGCGGCTTCATCCGTCGCGTAACGCCTGACGGGCTCACGCTGAGACTGGAGGCGGCGGTCGGATACTCGAAGCGGTTCGAGAAGGCCTACCGCGATCTGCCGGTGACGAGCGAGTTGCCGGGCGCGGCGGCGTTTCGCGGTGTTCGCGAGATCTACTTCGAGTCGGCACACACGGCCGCCGCGTCTCCCGAGTTCGCGCGCGAGCATGCGGCAACGGGTCACGAGGCGGTCGCGTTCGTCCCGCTGCACACCCACGGGAGCGCAATCGGCGTGATGACACTCAGCTTCCTTGAACCTCAGGCCTTCGCCGAGGAGGAACGTGAGCTCCTGCGCACGCTCGCGGACCAGTGCACCCAGGCGCTCGAGCGGGCGCAGCTCTACCGGACGGAACGTCGAGCGCGCGGAGCGGCCGAACGCGCCGTCGAACGCACGCTGCGCCTACAGTCGCTCGCCGCCGAGCTCGCCGAAGCCCTCACGCCCGTGCAGGTTGCAGAAGTCGTGGTCACGCAAGGCATTGCGAGCACGGGAGCAGACGCCGGCGCGCTCCAATTGCTCAACGGCGATCGAAGCATGCTCGAGGTCGTGTACGGCCTCGGTTCCGACCGAGCGCTGATCGACGATCAGTGGCGCGCGTTCTCGACGAACGCGAAGCTTCCGAGCGCGGACGCGCTGCACCGTCTGCAACCGGTCTTCATCGAGTCGGCCGCCGACATCCGTGCGCAGTACCCGCTGCTCGACGGATCTGAGCGTTCGGCTGCGAGAGCCGGCGCCCACATACCACTCGTCGTCTCCGGAGCGCCGCTCGGTGTCCTCTTTCTCGGCTTCAGCCGCCCGCGACGGTTCTCGAAGTCACAGCGATCGTTCGTGCTCGCGCTCGGGCGCCAGTGCGCACAGGCCCTGAAGCGCGCGCAGCTCTACGAGGCGGAGCTGCAAGGCCGAAGCGGCCTGAGCCGCCTCGTCGAGCGGCTGCACGAAGGCGTGGTCAGCGTCGCTCGAGGTGGGCGCGTCGAATTCGCCAGCTCGAAGGCCAGGGAGATGCTGCGACCTGCGTCGCTCGAGGAAGGCCGACGAATACCCGAGACGTGGCTCGGGTTCCCGCTGCGGAGCTTTGCGGCGGAGCTCTTCAGCGAAGGGGATTCCAGCGTCGAGGCGCGGGTCATGAGCGAGGACGGAGAGCGCGTCTTCGAGATCACCGGCATTCCCGCGGCTCGCTCCGACGCGGCACTGCTCGTCGTCACCGATGTGTCCGAGCGCGAGCGGCGCTGGCGTGCGGAGCGCGAGTTCGTCGACAATGCGGCGCATGAGCTGCGGACGCCGCTCGCTGCGATCACGAGCGCGATCGAACGTCTGCAGGCCGGCGCGCGCGACGTGCCCGAGAAGCGCGACCGCTTCCTCGGCTACATCGAGCAGGAATCGAACCGCCTCAACCGGCTCGCGTCTTCTCTGCTCGTGCTTGCCCGGGCACAGACGCGGGAGGAGGCCCCGCGATTCGCGGAGATCGTCCTGCGCCCGCTGATCGGCGACCTGTTCTCCGGCCTCGTGGCACACGACGGCGTCGAACTGATAGTCGACTGCGACGAAGACCTGGTGGTGTGGTCGAATCGCGACTTGCTCGAACACGCGCTGGTCAACCTTGCGAGTAACGCGGTGAGTCACACGGAGACCGGCAGCATCCGTGCCCGCGCGACGCGCGATGATGCCGGTCGCGTGACGATCGAGCTCGAGGACACGGGGGCCGGGATCAGTCCCGAAGGGCTCGACCGCCTGTTCGACCGGTTCTATCGCGGGCCGACCGAGGAGAAGCGCTCCGGCTTCGGGCTCGGCCTGCCGATCGTCAAGGAGTCCGTCGAAGCACTGGGTGGTCGGATCGTGATCGAGTCCGCCGTGGGAGTCGGAACGACTGCGCGGATCGTGCTCCCCGCTGCGCGACGGATGCTCGCATGAATGAGCGGGTCCTCGTCGTCGAGGATACGGAGGCGATCCTCGACGCCGTCACCGACGCGCTGGCCGCCGAAGGGTTCGAGGTGGAAGGAGTGACCGACGGGGCGGTGGCGCTGCAGCGAGCGCAGAGCGAGCCGTTCGACCTCGTGATCCTCGACCTGATGCTCCCGACGCTCTCGGGAACCGAGATCTGTCGCCGGCTTCGCGCCGAAAGCGCCGTGCCGATCATCATGCTCACGGCGCGTGATGCCGAGGCCGATCGCGTCCTCGGCCTCGAGATCGGCGCCGACGACTACATCACCAAGCCGTTCTCCGAAGTGGAGCTGCTCAGCCGCGTGCGTGCGATCCTGCGCAGGCGCGAGCTCGACCGGCACCGTGAATCGACCGTTCGACGGCTCGGCGGGCTCACGCTCGACATCGTCGAGCACGAAGTGGTGGTCGACGGCGAACCGGTCGCCCTCAGCCCTTCCGAATACAAGCTGCTCGCGCTTCTCGCTGAGCAACCGGGACGCGTGTTTACGCGTCGCGAGATCATGCAGCATCTCTGGCAGAGCACGTATGTCGGCGACGAGCGCGCCTGCGACGCCCACGTGTCGACCCTGCGCAAGAAGATCGAACGCGACCCGTCGCACCCGGAGCGGATCCTGACGATCCCTGCGTTCGGGTACAAGCTCGTCGCCGCTTAAGGACCGGTCCGGTGCAGGCGCCGGGTGTGAGCGAACGCTCATCGGATCGCCATCGGACCGGCCTGCGCGTGCCTGGCCTCGCCATCGGCCGCCGCCTACCGTGGAGGTCGGAAGTGCGATTCGGCCAAGCGAGGAGGCGAGCCAATGATCGACACTCGATACCTGGTCGTCGGCGGCGGGATGACCGGCGACGCCGCCTGCCGGGGCATCCTCGACGTCGACCCCGATCCCGACGCCGTCCTGCTCCTGTCGGCGGAGCACCACCCGCCGTATGCGCGGCCGCCGCTCACGAAGTCTCTCTGGAAAGGAAAGGCGGAGAGCACCATCTGGCGGGGGACGGCAGAACTCGGCATCCGCGAACGGCTCGGTCGTCGCGTGGTCGAGCTCGATCTCGCTGCGCGGACCGCCCTGGACGACCGCGGCGACACCTACGTCTACGAGAAGTTGCTGCTCGCGACCGGCGGCAGGCCACGGCGGCTGCCGTTCGACGACGACGACGTCATCTACCTTCGCACGCTCGACGACTACCACCGTCTGCGGCGCCTTGCAGACGCCGCAGCGCGCGTGGTCGTGATCGGCGGCGGGTTCATCGGCTCCGAGATCGCAGCAGCCCTCGCCATCAACGGCACGCCGGTAACGATGGTGTTCCCCGAGCCTGGCATCGGTGCGCGCGTCTTGCCGGCGACTCTCTCGACCGCGTTGAACGACTACTACCGCGACCGCGGCGTCCACATGGTGGCCGGTGCGGCGGTGACCGGCATCCGGCGCGGCTCGGTCATGCTCGGTGACGGCCGGACGCTCCCCGCGGACGCCGTCGTCGCCGGGCTTGGCCTCGAGGCGAACGTGGAGCTCGCCGAAGCGGCCGGTCTACCGGTCGCGGGCGGCATCGTCGTCGACGCGTTCGGCCGTGTCGCCGGGCGCGACGATGTGTTCGCAGCCGGCGACGTGGCGAGCTTCCCCGGCGGGGCGCTCGGCGGTTACCGGCGGGTCGAGCACGAAGACCATGCGAAGCACCACGGCAGGCTCGTCGGCGGGAACATGGCGGGCGCCGGTGAGCCGTACGAGCACCTGCCGTTCTTCTACTCGGACCTGTTCGACCTCGGATACGAGGCGGTCGGCGACCTCGACTCGCGCCTCGACACGCTCACGGAGATCGACGAGCTCGACGCGAAGGGGCGGGTCTGCTACCTCGACCGCGAACGCCGACCGCGCGGCGTTCTCTTCTGGAATGTCTTCGGCGAAGTCGAGGCCGGCCGCTCGCTGATCGCCGCGGGTGAGGTTGTCCCGCGCGAGCCGCCCGCAGCCGTGGGCGGGACGAGGCGCTAGCGATGGCGCTGCGCTCGAAGCGGGTCTACGAACCGGCCGAGGCTTCGGACGGCCACCGCGTCCTTGTCGACCGGCTCTGGCCGCGGGGCATCACGAAGGAGCGGGCTCGAGTCGACGAGTGGGCGCGAGAGCTCGCCCCGAGCGCCGAGCTTCGACGCTGGTTCGGGCACGACCCCGACAGGTTCCGGGCATTTCGGAGGCGCTACCGCGCCGAGCTGCGAGCGCACGCGGACAAGCTCGCCGATCTGCGCCGCCGGGGGCGCAGGGGAACCGTGACGCTCGTCTACGGAGCGCGGGACATGGAGCACAACGACGCGGTCGTGCTCGTCGAGCTGCTACGCGAGGGCGACCGCGACGAATGAGGGCGCGAGCAAGCAGAGATGGGGTCGCCGCCGCATATCGGTACGGCCGATTCGCGGCAAGTCTGAGGGCAGACAACCGGAAGGAGCGACGATGAGCGAGCACGAGACGACCCGCAGCA
>JAICTB010000116.1 GCA_025936595.1 Thermoleophilia bacterium
CGGGGTGGTGTTCGCACTGTCGCAGCTCCGCGGCCGCACCGGTCACCCGCCGGGGATGTTCCTGTTCGGATTCCTGCCGGTGCTGATCGTCGCCGGCTGGGTGGTGCTCGGGATGCAGCCGCACTCGAACTGGTTCCGCGCGCACGTTCTTGCGTGGTCGGGCGACATGCACATCCGCGACGTCGTGCACGACCTCGGCACGTGGCTCGGCGTGCTCGCGTTCGGGATCGGCTACACGCTCGGCGCCGTGCTCGAACCGGCCCCGAGGCGGCGTGCCGTCGTTCCGCCGGCTGCCACACACGACCGTGTTGCAGCGGACGAGCCGGTCGCCGCCGAGCGCCGCGAGGTCAGGCCGGTCGACGAACGAGCGCCGGTTCGGTAACAGGCAGGCCGCACACGAAGGACTCACAGAGGTAGACGGCAGTCCGGCCGTCTACCTCCGTCCGTCCGGCGAGCAGCGGCACGTCCTGGGACGGGCCGAAGGCGATCACGTCCGTCGGCGCGGCGAGGTCGAGCGCCGCGCGCGCGACCGGCGCTTCCGGATCGCCCACGATCGCGATCTCGCGACGCGGCGCGAGGTGCTGGTCGAGCGCGACGAGCAGCCATCCGAGTGCCGACGGAGCGCGCATCAGCGCGTCGCGCGCGAGCCGCAGGACCCCCACTCCCCGCCGCTCGAGCTCGTCGTCGCCCCAGATGCGCGCCAGCCGGAGCAGCACGTAGGCGAGCATCGCGTTGCCGCTCGGCGTCGGGTGGTCGTCGAGCTCCTTCTTGCGGGCGAGGAGGGGTTCGGCGTCGCGCGGCGTCTGGAAGAAGCCGCCGGCGTCGTCGTCGGCGAAGAGGTCGACGGCGAGCGTCGCGAGGCGATGTGCCTCGAGCAGGAAGCGCGCGTCGCCGGTCGCGACGTGCAGCTCGGCGAGACCGTACGCGACGTCGGCGTAGTCCTCGAGGTAGCCGGTGCCCTTCGCGACGCCGTCGCGCCACGTGCGGTGGAGGCGGCCGTCCGGCGTCGAGAGCGGGCCGAGCAGGAACTCGGCGAGCCCGACCGCCGGCTCCATGCGCCCGCCCTGCGCGAGAGCTGCAAGCAGCAGCCCGTTCCACGACGCAATCGCCTTGTCGTCCCGCAGCGGCTGCGGCCGTTGCGCGCGCTGCGCGAGGAGCGTGCGACGCGTCTCCTCGTCGAGCTCGCCGCGCAGCACGAAGCGGCCGTGCTCGAAGGGCTCGAAGAGCTCCTCCGGCGCACCCTCGCCCGGCGCCCACGTGAACGTCAGCCCCTCCACGCCGTCGGTGTCGGCGTCCTGGGCCGACGCGAAGCCGCCGCCTTCGAGCGCGAGCTCGCGCAGCACGTAGTCGAGCGTCAGGTCCGCGACGCGCCGGTAGCGCTCCTCGCCGAACCGCCGGGCGGCGTGCAGGTACGCCGACGCGAGCAGCGCGTTGTCGTACAGCATCTTCTCGAAATGCGGGACGAGCCAGCGCTCGTCGACCGAATAGCGGTGGAACCCGCCGCCGACGACGTCCCACATCCCGCCGAGCGCCATCGAGTCGAGAGTGCGGCGCGTCAGCTCCTCGTCGCCGCGGCGGAGCAGAAACTCGAGCACGGGCGCCGGCGGGAACTTCGGCGCCCGTCCCCAGCCGCCCCAGCGCTGATCGAAGCCGTTTCGCAGCGCACGCTGCGCGGCAGCGAGCAGGTCCTCCGTCAGTGGCTCGTTCGAGGCAGCGATCAGCGCGCCCGCGCGAATGTGCTCCGAGAGGCGCGCGCCCGAGCGCTCGACGTCGCCACGCTGCTCGCGCCAGGCCTCCGCGACCGAAAGCAGCACCTGCTTGAACGACGGCAGCCCGTGACGCGGCTCCGGCGGGAAATAGGTGCCGCCGAAGAACGGCTCGCCGTCCGGCGTCAAAAAGACGGTCATCGGCCAGCCGCCCTGTCCGGTCAGCGCGACGACCGCGTCCATGTAGATCGCGTCGAGATCGGGGCGCTCCTCGCGGTCGACCTTGATCGAGACGAAATG
The DNA here is from genome assembly GCA_025936595.1 of Thermoleophilia bacterium. Taxonomy (GTDB): domain Bacteria; phylum Actinomycetota; class Thermoleophilia; order Gaiellales; family Gaiellaceae; genus PALSA-600. Next base: position 2,007 of record JAICTB010000116.1, read on the forward strand.
CTCGTTCATGACGCGCGCGGTCAGCTCGTCCTCGAACGACTCGCGCTCCATCACGTGGCACCAGTGGCAGGCCGCGTATCCGATCGAGAGCAGGATCGGCCGGTCCTCGGCGCGCGCGCGACCGAGTGCCTCGTCGCTCCACGGGTACCAGTCGACGGGGTTCGCGGCGTGCTGCTGCAGGTAGGGGGATGTCTCGTGCGCGAGGCGGTTCACGTGCGCAGCCTCCGAATGCCTTCGACGCACAACGTGAAGAGGCCCGCGAGCGCGAACGCGACCAGGAGCGCGACCCAGGCGTGATCGGAGAAGAAGTGCCCGCCGAGGTAGCCGAGGAGCGAGGCATAGGCCGCCCACGAGACGGCCGCGATCGCGTCGAACGCGAGGAACTTCGGGTACGAGTAGTGCGTGATGCCGCCGGTGAACGTTGCCGCCGTGCGGCCGCCGGGGACGTAGCGCGCGACGACGAGCACGAGCCCGCCACGCTCGTCGAACTGGCCGCGCGCCCAGTCGAGCGCCTTCGTCGATCGCCTGCCGCTCAGGAATCGCTCCTGTGCCGGGCGGCCGACGAAGCGGCCGAGCGCGTAGGAGATGTTGTCGCCGCAGAACGCGCCGAGCGCGCCGGCGGCGATCACCCACGGGAGGGAGAGCTTGCCGACGACGCAGAGCAGGCCCGCCGTGATCAGGGCGGCTTCGCTCGGGAGCACGGGCAGCACGGCGTCGCCGAGGGCGAGCGCCCAGACGATCGCGTACGCCTCGGGCGGGCGCGAGAGCAGGTGGAACGCCGAGTCGAACACAGGGTGATGATTACGGCCAGCGCGCGGCGCGGTGGAGGTAGCCCTCGAGCGGACGCCCGAGCAGGCGCTCCAGCCACTGCGCGACCCCGACGAGCGCGTCGACGTCGACGCCGGTGCGGACGCCGTCGCGCTCGAGCTGCCAGACGAGGTCCTCGGTTGCGACGTTGCCCGTCGCGTGCGGCGAGAACGGGCAGCCGCCGAGCCCGCCGACGGAGGCGTCGAGCACGGTCGCCCCGCCTTCGAGCGCGCCCCACGCCGAGGCGTACCCGGTGTTGCGCGTGTTGTGCAGGTGGGCGCCGACGGGCTTGCCGAGGATCGACACTCGCTCGACGAGCCGCCGGACGCGCCGGGGCGTCGAGACGCCGATCGTGTCGGCGAGGACGAGCTCGTCCGCCCCATCGAGGCGCTCGCACAACGCGGCCACGGCCGCGGGGTCGACCTCGCCCTCGAAGGGGCAGCCCCACGCGCACGAGACGGTGACCGTGGCGGGCACCGTCGCGGCGGCGAGGATCGCGCGCACGCGCTCGATCGCTTCGTCGAGCGACACGTTGCCGTTGCGCTCGTTGAATGTCTCCGTCGCCGCGAGCGTGCAGTTGACGCGGTCGAGGCCGGTCTGCGCGAACCGCTCATAACCGCGCTCGTTCAGCACGAGCCCGGAGAGCTGCGCGCCGCCGCGCACCGCGGCCGCGGCGACCTCCTCCGCCCCGCCCATCTGCGGCACGCGCTCGTCGCGTACGAAGGAGACCGCCTCGATGCGCGGGAGCCGCGCCGCCGCAAGCCGTGAGACGAGCTCGGCGCGAGCGGCGGCCGGCAGCGTCTCCGGCTCGTTCTGCAGGCCGTCGCGCGGTCCGACGTCGCAGACGGTGAGGTCCATCGCTACGCGGTCGCGGGGACCGGAGCCGGCGCGAGCTCGACCGTGTCCCGCGGGCGGGCGGGCAGCAGCACGACGACGAGCGAGGTGACGCCGACGCCGACCCACTGCGTCGAGGTGAGCGTGGCGCCGAAGGCGAGATACCCGATGATCGCAGCGGTCACGGGGAACGCGAGCTCGGCGAGGGTGGCGGCGACGGCGGGCGTGCTGCGCAGGCCGTAGTAGTAGAGCCCGAGCGCGATCGCGCCGGTGACGAGCGCGAGGATTGCGATCCAGAGCGAATCGTGGGCGGAGGCGAATGCGGGGCCGCCGAGCACGAGCAGCGCAATGCCGCTCGCCGGGAGGCCGAAAGCGAACCGCAGGGTCGTCACGTGCTGGAACGCGAGCAGGCGCGTCAGGTAGCGGCCGAGCACCGTGCCGAACGCCCACAGGACGGCCGCGGTGAGCGCGTAGAGCGCCGGCAGCAGGGTGCTGTGCAGGCCGCCGAGGCTCGTCGGGCTCGGGAAGGCCATCAGCCAGGTGCCGACGAGCGCGCTCGCGAGGTACCAGGCGAATCGGTGCCGCGGGCGCTCACCGAGGACGAGCCGCGCGCCGAGCACGGCTACGAGCGGCTGCACCTTCTGCAGCACGACCGGCGTCACCGGGTCTCCGTCGACGAACGCCTGCGTGAACAGGATCGTCGCGATCGCCGACGCGCCCGCACCGATCGCGACCGCGGCGAGCACGGCGCGCCAGCCGACACGCCGCACCGCGAGCAGCGCCGGCACGAGGAGCGGCAGCGTGATCGCGACGAGCACGAGATGCTCGCCGAACACGATCGTCGCGACGCTCGTCGAGTGCGCGAGTGGGCGCCGGAAAAGGGCGTCCGTACCCCAGAGCGCAGCCGCGACCGCGACGAGCGTGATCCCGGTCGATCTCCGCATGGCGGTCAGGGTAGTCACGCCCGGGGCCTCACCCGTCGATGCCGTGGTCGAGAACGCGCTCCGGCGCGATGCGCACGATCACGCGGTCGAGCGGCGTGTGGAACGGCTTCCCATCGTAGCGCTGCGAGAGCTCCTCGATGTGGTCGCCCGCGCCCTCCTCGTCCAGCTCGACCGCGCCCTCCACTTCGAAGTAGCGGTACGGGTCGTCGTTGTCCCACACGCTGATCGAGACGCGAGGGTTGCGACGGAGATTCCTGCCCTTCGCGCGCTTGTTCGTCGTGTTGAAGACGACGTTCTCGCCGTCCCAGTCGACCCAGACGACGCTCGTCTGCGGCCGGCCGTCTCCGCCGACGGTGCCAACAACGCCGAAATGCTTTCCCGCACGGAGCATCTCCACCTGCTTCTCCGACACCTGCGCCATGTCGCACCTCTCTCTGTGAGTTCTCGTGTTCTCGTTGGAACGCGCAAGCGATCGTTCTTCATCCGCGGCGGGTGCGTGTCGCCTTACTTGACGATCGTCGGGATGTTCTTGATCTTGCCGGCGGCGATCTGCTGCTTCACGGCGGCCACCTTCGCGGCGATGCCGGCAGGCGCCTTCGGGGAGAACTTGCCGATCCCGACGCCGTCCACATCGAGCCCGTAGACGGCATCCGTGCCTCCCTTGAAGTTGCCGGCCTTCGCCGACTTGATCGAGTCGAACACGGAGGTGTCGACGCGCTTCAGCGCCGAGGTCAGCACGTAGTTGCCGAGATAGCCCTGGTCGGCGTCGACGCCGACGCCCCAGACGCCCTTCTCCTTCGCCGCGTCGAGCGCGCCGAGGCCGCAGCCGCCCGCAACCTGGAAGACGACGACGGAGCCCTGCGCGATCTGGTTCAGCGCGACCTCCTTGCACTTCGCCTGGTTCTCGAAGTCCTGCGAGTAGCCGTTGACGGTGGTCACGCCCGGGAACGCCGCCTTCGCGCCGGCCTGGTAGCCGGCGATGTAGCGGTCGACCGGAGGCTGCTTCATGCCGCCGACCGACGAGACGACCTTCCCGCCGCGCTGCTTCGCGGCGAGGCCCGCGGCATAGCCGGCCAGGTAGCCCGCCTCCTGCTCCTTGAAGAGGAGGCCCTCGACGTTCTTCAGGCCGCCCTCGTCGGCGTTCGCAACGTCGACGATCGCGAAATGCGACTTCGGGAACTGCTTCGCCACGGCCTGCATCGCCTGGATCTCGGTGAAGCCGACGCCGATCACGAGGTTGTAGCCCTGCCGCGCGAGCGCGCTCAGGTTCGGGATGTAGTCCGCGGGCGACTGCGCCTGCACGACGCGGGTCTCGACGCCGAGCTCGCGCCCGGCGCGCTGAAGGCCCAGGTAGGCGAGGTGGTTGAAGCTGCGGTCGTTCAGCCCGCCGGTGTCGGTCGAGAGACCGACCTTGAACGACGAGCCAGAGGACGGCGCAGTCGTCGTCGCCGGGGCGGTCGTCGAGGGCGCCGCGTTCTTCTTCTTCGAGCCGCAGCCGGCGGCGACGAGCGCGAGCGCTGCGAGGAGCAGGACGAACGGGATCAGCCTCTTCATGGGCCCTCCGGAGGTTTTAGACTCTGGGACGAAAACCGGTGTCCGATTCTACTGCCCATGCCGTGCTCGGCGTCGCGCTGCGCGTGCGGGCGGCGCGGCTCGAGGTGCGGCTCGACCGCGCGCCGCTCCGGCACGGGGAGTCGCTCGAGGCGGCGCTCGCGCGCGCACTCGACGTCGGGGCGCTCGCGCACGTCGAACAGCTCGCAACGCTCTTCCTGCCGGACGGGACGCTCGCGACGGCCTATCTCGGTCTCGCGCGCGCCGACGACGAGCTCCCCGGTGACTGGCGCGCCGTCGACTCCGTCGTGGAGCACGCGGAGATCGTCGCCGCGGCGCAGGCGCGACTCCGCGCGAAGCTCTCCTACACGAACATCGGGTTCGCGCTCGCGCCTGCGACGTTCACGATCTCGGAGCTGCGCGAGGTGTACGTCGCCGCGCTCGGGCACGACGTGTCTGCGACGAACCTGCAGCGCGTGCTGCTGCGCCGGCGCGTGCTCGAGCCTGCGGAGGGCCGCCGCGAGCCCGGCCGCACGGGCGGCCGGCCCGCGGCGCTCTTCCGCTTTGCGTCGTCGCGGCTCGAGGTGACGGACGAGTTCGCGGCACTGCGGCCCCCGCGCTAGCGCGTGGCGGAACTGTCCAAACCGGACGTGTCTCGCCTCGACATCACGGGGTCTGGAGCTCGTCTCACAATGACGCCCGTTGATCTGGATGCGCTGCGCGGTGCGAGGCAAGGACGCAGGGAGCCCCGATAGCCGAAGCTATCGGGGCGACTGAGGACACAGCCTCGTGCCGCGCAGCGCGGCCAGGCGACATGGCTGGTCATTGTGAGATGAGCTCCTGACCCCGGTTCTGTCC
>JAICTB010000265.1 GCA_025936595.1 Thermoleophilia bacterium
CGGCAAGCTCACGCGCGATGCGCATATAGGACTCCTGGTAGATGCAAATTCCGAAGGTGCCCTTGAGGATCGGCTCGAGGCGCTTGTCGACGTACGTGACCGCTTCCTGCCCCGCCTTCCGCTTGCCGTAGCTCGGGATGTAGGCCATCGGGCCCGGCCGGTAGAGGGCGACGAGCGCGATCAGGTCCTCGAAGACCGTCGGCTTCACCTGCCGGAGCGCGTCGCGCATTCCCGAGGACTCGAACTGGAACACGCCCGCGGCCTCGCCCTTCGCGAGCATCGCGTAGGTCTTCTTGTCGTCGAGCGGGATCTTCTCGATGTCGAGGCCGCCGAGCAGCTCGCACGCCTTGTCGATCACGTCGAGGTTGCGCAGGCCGAGGAAGTCCATCTTGAGGAGGCCGAGCGCCTCGATGTCCTTCATCGGGAACTGCGTGACGACTTCCTGGTCTGCGCCCTTCTGCTGCAGCGGGACGACGTTGATCAGCGGCTCGGCGCCGATCACGACACCGGCTGCGTGGATCGAGTCGGCGCGCGTGAGCCCTTCGAGCGGCAGCGCGAGGTCGACGATCTCCTTCGCGACCGGGTCGCCGTCGATCGTCTTCCGGAGCTCCGCGCCCGGCTTCAGGCACTCCTCGAGCGTCTGGCCCGGGCCTTCCGGAATGAGCTTCGCGATCTTGTCGACAACGCCGTAGGGAACCTCGAGCACGCGGCCGGCGTCGCGTACGGCGGCGCGTGCAGCCATCGTCGAGAACGTGATGATCTGCGCGACGCGGTCGCTCCCGTACTTCTCGCGCACGTAGTTGATCACGCGCTCGCGACCTTCCACGGCGAAGTCGATGTCGATGTCGGGCATCGACTTGCGACCGGGATTGAGGAACCGCTCGAACATCAGGTCGTAGCGGATCGGGTCGATGTTCGTGATCTCGAGCGTGTACGCGACGAGCGAGCCGGCAGACGAGCCGCGGCCGGGGCCGACCGACACGCCGTGCGTCTTCGCGAAGTGGATGAAGTCCCAGACGATCAGGAAGTAGTCGGTGAACCCCATCTCCTTGATCGTCTTCAGCTCATAGCGCAGGCGCTCCTGGAGATCGGAGGTGACCCTGTCGTAGCGGCGCGCGAGTCCGCGCTCGCAGAGCTCGACGAGATAGTCGAAGGAGTCACGGCCCTCCGGCACGTCGAAGCGCGGCAGCAGGATCTGCCCGAGCTCGAGCTCGACGTTGCAGCGCTCGGCGACCTCGAGCGTGCGCCGCATCGCGTCGTCGTGGCCGGGAAAGTCGAGTGCCATCTCCTGCGGCGACTTGAAGTAGAAATGATCGGTCTCGAACTTCCAGTGGTTCGGGTTCTTGAGTGAGTCACCGGACTGGATGCACAGCAGCGCCTCGTGCGCGCGCGCGTCGGTGTCGCGGAGGTAGTGCACGTCGCCGGTCGCGACCGTCGAGATGCCGGCTTTCGAGGCGAGCTGCGCGAGCTGCGGGACGAGCCGCTGCTGCACCTCGAGGTGCGCGTTCTGCAGCTCGACGTAGACGTTGTCGCAGCCGAAGGTCTGCGTCAGCCGGTCGAGCTCCCCTTCGGCGTCGGTGATCCGGTTCTCCTCGAGCGCCTTGCAGACGCGCCCGCTCAGGCAGCCGGAGAGCGCGATCAGCCCGTCGGAGTGGCGCTCGAGCAGCTCCCAGTCGACGCGCGGGCGGTAGTAGTAGCCCTCGAGGAAGCCGAGCGAGGAGAGCTTGATCAGGTTCGAGTAGCCCGTGTTGTCGCGCGCGAGGAGCGTCAGGTGGGCGTTCCCTTTCGTCTGCGCTCGCCGGTCCGCTGCGACGTAGACCTCGCAGCCGATCACCGGCTTCACGCCCGTCGAGCGGGTGTGCTTCCAGAGCTGGACGGCGCCCGCCATCGAGCCGTGGTCGGTGAGGCTGACCGACGGCATCTCGAGCTCCGCCGCGCGCGCGACGAGGTCGGAGACCCTGCACGCGCCGTCGAGAATCGAGTACTCGGAATGGACGTGCAGATGGACGAAATCAGCCTGAGCCATCGCGGAAGCCCATAGTACGCGGGGCGCCAGACGGGTCTCGAAGAGACGCCTGGAGCAGGAACAAAGGCGACATCCGGCACTCTATGGATGTGAAACATCTGCGGGTTGCGGTGCTGGCGCCGATCTCGTGGCGAGTGCCGCCGCGCGCCTACGGGCCGTGGGAGCAGTTCGCTTCGCTCCTTACCGAGGGGCTCGTCGAGCGGGGAGTCGAGGTGACGCTCTTCGCGACGGGCGACTCCGAGACGAGCGCCCATCTCGCGTCGGTCGTGCCGCGGGGGTACTCGGAGGATCCTGACGCAGTTGCAAAGGTGAGCGAGTGCCTGCACATCGCGCACGTGTTCGAGCGGGCTGCGGAGTTCGACGTGATTCACAACAGCTTCGACTTCCTGCCGTTGAGCTACAGCGCGCTCGTCGAGACGCCCGTCCTGACGACGATTCACGGATTTTCGTCGCCGGGCATCCTGCCCGTCTTCGAGCGGTACGACTCGAGCACCGCGTACGTCGCGATCAGCGACGCCGACCGCCATCCGAGTCTCGACTACCTGGC
>JAICTB010000230.1 GCA_025936595.1 Thermoleophilia bacterium
GCTCGCGTTCGGCACCGTCGACTCGTGGCTCGTCTGGAAGCTGACGGCCGGCGCTGTGCATGTCACCGATCGAACGAATGCCTCGCGCACGCTCCTCGCGTCGCTCGAGCCGCTCGGCTGGGCCGACGACCTGCTCGCGCTGTTCGGCGTCGACCGTGAGCTCCTGCCGCGAGTCGTCCGCTCCGACGAGGAGGTGGGCGAGGGCACGCTGCTCGGAGTCCCCGTGCGGATCAGGGGCATCGCCGGCGACCAGCAGGCGGCGCTCTACGGCCAGGGCTGCCACGAGGCGGGAGAGGGGAAGGCGACTTACGGCACCGGGAGCTTCGTGCTCGTCCACACGGGCGCGGACGCCTCGCCGCCGCCGCACGGCCTGCTGAAGACGGCCGCCGCCGACGGCTTCGCGCTGGAGGGTGCGGTGCTCGTCGCCGGCGCCGCCATCCAGTGGCTCCGCGACGGGCTCGGGGTGCTCGGCGACGCAGCCGAGAGCGAGGCGCTCGCGACGAGCGTCGAGTCGACCGGCGGCGTCGTCTTCGTCCCGGCGCTCGCGGGGCTCGGCTCACCGTGGTGGGACGCCGGTGCGCGCGGCCTCGTCGCCGGGATCACCCGCGGTACGACCCGTGCGCACCTCGTCCGCGCGGCGCTCGAGGCGATCGCGCACCAGGTCGCGGATGTCGTCGATGCGCTGCCGGAGCGCCCCGCCGTCCTGCGTGCCGACGGCGGCGCGACGGCGAACCGGTTCCTGATGCAGTTCCAGGCGGATCTCCTCGGCCTACCGGTCGAGGTGGCAGCCGAGCGGGAGACGACGGCGCTCGGCGCCGCAGCGCTCGCGGCCGGCCGCGGCGCCCGGGTCGCCGTGGGCGCGGTCTACGAGCCCGTGCTGTCCGCCGACGAGGCTGCGAGCCACCGGAGCCGCTGGGCGGCCGCGCTGAACCGTTCCCGAACTTAACGAGAAGTTCTTAGTCACTGGGTGCATCCTTTACGGCAACCCCGAGCGAGGAGGCGTGCGTGGAAGAGGTCACGGCCAAGTTGGAGCAGGCGTTGTTCGAGGTCCGGCGCGTGATCGCCGGGCAGGAGGAGATGCTGGAACGGGTGCTCGTCTGCCTGCTCGCGGGCGGCCACGTGCTGATCGAGGGAGTGCCGGGGCTCGCGAAGACGCTGACGATCAAGACGACGGCCGCAGTGCTCGGCGGCTCCTTCAACCGCGTGCAGTTCACCCCTGATCTCGTGCCGTCGGACCTCGTCGGCACGCGCGTCTACCGGCCGGACCGGACCGAGTTCGAGACGGAGCTCGGCCCGGTCTTCTGCAACTTCCTGCTCGCCGACGAGATCAACCGGGCACCGGCGAAGGTGCAGTCGGCGCTGCTCGAGGTAATGCAGGAGCGCCAGGTGACGATCGGGCACACGACGTTCCCGGTGCCGTCGCCGTTCCTCGTGCTCGCGACGCAGAACCCGATCGAGTCCGAGGGCACGTACCCGCTGCCCGAGGCGCAGGTCGACCGGTTCATGCTGAAGATTCTCGTCGACTATCCGGCGCACGACGAGGAGCTGACCGTCGTCGCCCGCTCGCTCGAGGAGGCGCCGAAGCTCGCGCAGGTGCTGTCGCTCGAAGAGCTGCAGGAGCTGCAGGTGGAGGCGGCGCAGGTCTACGTCGACCCGGCTCTCATCAGCTGGACGGTCGACGTTGCGACGGCGACCCGGCGGCCCGCCGAGCACGGGCTCGGCGAGATCGCCGACTACGTCTCCTTCGGCGCGAGCCCGCGCGGCCCGATCAGCCTGGTCGCGGCCGGGCGCGCGCTCGCGCTGATTCGCGGGCGGGACTACGTCGTGCCGGCCGACCTCGACGCGCTCGTCCGCGATGCGTTCCGGCATCGCCTGGTCCTTTCGTACCGCGCGCTCGCGGAGGAGGTCATGCCGGACACGATCCTCGAGCAGGTGCTCGCGGCCGTGCCCATGCCTCAGATCGACCTCGGGAGGATGAACGTCGCGTGACGGCGGGCGCGGTCGATCCGCTCGCACCGATCCGGACGCCGAGCGAGCCTGGCCCCGGCCCGCTGTCGGCGTCGTCCCTGCGTGCGCTCGAGCTGTCGGTCGGCCGGCGCGTCGACGGTCTCCTCGCGGGCGATTACCGCTCCGCGTTCGCCGGCCTGGGCAGCGAGCTCTGGCAGGTCCGGCCGTACGAGCCGGGGGACGACGTGCGCCGCATCGAGTGGAACGTGACGGCGCGGACAGGGCAGCCGCACGTGCGCGTCGAGCTCGCCGAGCGCGTGCTCGTGACGTGGCTCGTGCTCGACGCTTCGGCGTCGATGGCGTTCGGGACGGGCGAGCGCCGCAAGGCGGACGTCGCCGAGGGCGTCGCCGTCGCGGTCGGCTACGCCGCGACGCGCCGTGGCAACCGCCTGGGCACGATCGCGTTCGGCTCGGAGCCGCTCGTCGAGCGGCCGCGGCAGGGCCGCCGCGCCCTGCTCGACACGCTGCACCTCCTGCGCGAGCTGCCGCCCGCGGGCACGGCGACGTTGCGGGATGCGCTCGAGCTCGCGGATCGCGTGACCCGGCAGCGCGCGCTCCTCGTCGTCGTCTCGGACTTCCGCGGCCCCGCCGACTGGCGCGCGCCGCTGCTCCGGCTCGCCGGCCGTCACGCAGTGCTCGCGGTCGAGGTGAGAGACCCGCGCGAACAGCAGCTTGCAGACGTCGGCGAGCTCCGGCTCGTGGATCCGGAGACGGGTCGACAGCTCCGGGTCGACACCGGTGATCGCCGGTTGCGCGAGCGCTTCGCCGCGGTCGCGGCGGACGAACGGCGAGCTCTGGTCTCGTCGCTCGCCTCGGTCGGCGTGCGGCATCTGGCGCTTTCGACCGAAGGCGACTGGCTGCGGCCGCTGACGGCGTTCCTGCGCAGGGGGCGCCGGACGCGGTGAGCTTCTCGTCGCCCGCACTCCTGCTCTTCCTGTTGGCGGTGCCTGCTGCGGTCGCCGGGTGGTGGTGGCTCGAGCAGCGGCGCGAGCAGCGCTCCGCGAGCTGGGCCACGCCCGCGCTGCTGCCGAACATGGTCGCCCGCCCGCCGCGGCTCCGCAGGCACCTTCCGACCGCGCTCCTGCTGATCGGCGTGGCGCTGCTGCTCGTCGGCTTCGCGCGCCCCCAGGCCACGTTCAGTGTCAAGCGGCAGGAGGCGACCGTCGTCCTCGTCCTCGACGTGTCCGGATCGATGCTTGCCCGCGACTCTCGCCCCACGCGGCTACGTGCCGCGAAGAACCTCGCGCTGCGCTACGTGGACGAGCTGCCGAGCGGCTACCGGATGTCGCTCGTCCAGTTCTCCGATCACACGGCGGTCACGGTTGCGCCGACGCACGACCTGACGCTCGTGCGCTCGGGAATCGAGAAGGCGAAGGCGGGGCCGCAGGGAACCGCGCTCGCCGACGCGGCGCTCCATGCGGTCACCGTGGCGCACACCGTGCAGGGAAATCAGAAGGGCGTGCGTCCTCCGGCGGTGGTCGTGCTGTTCTCCGACGGAGGCCAGACGGCCGGTCGCGTGACTCCCAGACAGGCCGCCGCGAAGGCGAGGCAGGTCGGGATCCCGATCACGACCGTGGCGCTCGGCTCGCCCGACGGCGTGGTGCTGCAGCCGCTTCAGAATGGGTACACCGAACGCATCCAGGTGCCGATTCAGCCCGCCTCGCTCCAGCTGCTCGCGCAGTCGAGCGGCGGCCGCTTCGTCCGCGGCGTCGCA
>JAICTB010000217.1 GCA_025936595.1 Thermoleophilia bacterium
ACGGCGTCCTCGCTCTCGCCGCTGAGGAGCCGCTTGAACTGGTCGCTGTCGATCGTCTCGTGCTCGATCAGGATGTTCGAGATGCGGTGCAGGTCGTCGAGGTGCTCCTTGAGCACCCGCGTCGCGATGTCGTGGCCGTCCTCGATGATCCGGCGGATCTCGTCGTCGATCTCGCGCGCGACCTCTTCCGAGTAGTCGGGCTCGTGGCCCATGTCGCGGCCGAGGAACGGCATGTCGGCGTTTCGGCCGAGCACGCGCGGGCCGAGCTTCTCGCTCATGCCGAAGCGCATAACCATCTGCTTCGCAGTCGCGGTCACCTTCTCGATGTCGTTCGCGGCGCCGGTGGTCACTTCGTTGAAGACGATCTCCTCCGCCGCGCGGCCGCCCATCGTCATCGCGATCTGCTCGAGCAGCGCCTTGCGGGTCGTCAGGTAGCGATCCTCCGTCGGCAGCGAGATCGTGAGGCCGAGCGCCTGCCCGCGCGAGACGACGGTGATCTTGTGCACCGGATCGGTGTGCTCGAGGAAGTGGCCGACGAGCGCATGGCCCATCTCGTGGTACGCGGTGATCCGCTGCTCCTTCTCGGAGAGCAGGCGTGCCTTCTTCTCGGGGCCCGCGATCACGCGCATGATCCCCTCCTCCAGCTCCTCCTGCTCGATCACCTTCTTGCCTCGGCGCGCGGCGAGGAGCGCGGCCTCGTTGATCAGGTTGCGCAGGTCGGCGCCCGTGAAGCCGGGCGTGCCGGCGGCGAGCGCGTCGAGGTCGATCGCGGAGGCGAGCGGCTTGCCCTTGGCGTGCACCTCGAGGATCTTGCGGCGGCCGTTCCGGTCCGGGCGGTCGACGGAGATCTGGCGGTCGAAGCGCCCCGGGCGGAGCAGCGCCGGATCGAGGATGTCGGGCCGGTTGGTCGCGGCGATCAAGATGATGTTGTCCTTCATCTCGAAGCCGTCCATCTCGACGAGCAGCTGGTTCAGCGTCTGCTCGCGCTCGTCGTGGCCGCCGCCGAGGCCTGCGCCGCGATGGCGTCCGACCGCGTCGATCTCGTCCATGAAGATGATGCACGGCGAGGCCTGCTTCGCCTGCTCGAACAGGTCGCGCACGCGTGAGGCGCCGACGCCGACGAACATCTCGACGAAGTCGGAGCCTGAGATCGAGAAGAACGGGACGCCGGCCTCGCCCGCGACGGCGCGCGCGAGGAGCGTCTTACCCGTGCCGGGAGGCCCATACAGGAGAACGCCCTTCGGAATGGACGCGCCGAGCGCCTGGAACTTCTTCGGGTTCTCGAGGAACTCCTTGATCTCCTGGAGCTCCTCGACCGCCTCGTCCACCCCGGCGACATCCTTGAAGCCCATCTTCGGCGTGTCAGGCGCCATGCGCTTGGCGCGCGACTTGCCGAAGCTCATCACCTTCGAGCCCCCGCCCTGTACCTGGTTCATCAGGAAGACCCAGAACCCGATCAGGAGCAGGAACGGCAGGAACGACCCGATCAGCGCCGTCCACGAGAAGCCGCCTGTCCCCTTCGAGTCGTACGGGACGTTCTTCTTCTGCAGCAGCTGCTCGAAATCGAGCTCCGACTGGTCGGTCGGATAATGGACCGTCGCGGTCGTGTTGTCCTGCGCGTAGGTCGCGGTGATCGCCCGCTTCCCCGGGTTGAACTCGATCTTCGTGATCTGCGACGGGTTCTGCTGGATGTCCGCTCGCAGCGACGAGTAGGTCGCCTTGCGCGTGTGGTGGTTCTTCGGGATCAGCGTCTGGCTGGCGAGCCACACCAGCAGGACGATCACGATGAGCGGGAAGAACGCGCTACGGAAGAAACGATTCACAGGAGGTCTTCGGAGAGGGTAGCCAAGTGGATGTTCGTGCGGTTACGGGCATAACCCTTCCGTAATGGAAGCGGTTACGCTCCTTCCGGCATCAGATCGGGGTGCAGGACGCCCACGTAGGGCAGATTGCGGTAGCGCTCGGCGAAGTCGAGGCCGTAGCCGATCACGAACCTGTTCGGGATCTCGAAGCCGACGTACCGCACCGGCACGTCGATCTCGCGCCGGTCGGGCTTCGTCAGGAGCGCGCAGATCTCGAGGCTTGCGGGCTCGCGCGACTCCAGGTTGCGCAAGAGGTAGGAGAGCGTCAGGCCCGAGTCGATGATGTCCTCGACGACGAGCACGTGACGCCCTTCGATGTTGATGTCGAGGTCCTTGAGGATCCGGACGACGCCCGAGGAGTCGGTCGCGGCGCCGTAGCTCGAGATCGCCATGAAGTCGATCTCGCAGGGAACGGTCAGCGCGCGCATCAGGTCGGCCATGAAGAAGACGGCGCCCTTCAGCACCCCGACGAGCAGCAGCTCGCGGCCGCCGTAGTCGGCGGAGACCTCCCGCCCGAGCTCGTGGATCCGCTCCTGCAGACGCTCCTCCTCGATCAGGATCTCGCCGACGCCGATCTCCACCTCAGTCTGTGACACGGGTCGCGCTCACCCCCTCCGCCTCGACGATCCCGGGCACGGCCACGACGTCGTCTCCGCGCACGACGAGCGGCCAGGCTTCACGATCCGATCTCGGGATCTTCGCGTCGACGAACACGTCCTGCACCTTCTTCTTGCGGCCGGCGAGCCGGTCACCGGGCCTCCATCCCCGTACCTTAAGCCCTGGCAGCCGCGATTCGATACGCCAGTCCCCCCACTGCACCTCGCCCTCGAGCGGCAGCGGCCCCGATTCGAGCCAGAGGCGCTCGTGCTCCCGCACGGCCTGGACGCCGCCGCCGAGGTCGATCCGCTTCGATCCGGCCGTCGAGTCGAGCAGCTCGGCGAGCGCGGGCGGCATCGTCCGCCGCTGATCGAGCACCCGCAAAAGGTTCTCCCGCGCGCCGGGATGGAGCTCCTCGAGGAGCGGCAGGATCCGGTGGCGGACGAGCCCACGCAACGTGTCCGGATTGGACGAGTCCGTGCGCCACTCGAGACCGCGTTCGCGGCAGAACGCCTCAGTCTCCTCGCGCCACAGGCAGAGGAGCGGCCTGACGACGCCGTCCTCGCGCCGCACCTCGATCCCCTTCGTCTGCCCGCGCGCCGCGAGGCGGTAGACGATCGTCTCGACCTGGTCCGAGAGCGTGTGGCCGGTCGCGCGCAGCTGGTCCTGGCCGAACGAGTAGCGGATGTCGCGCAACCCCGCTTCGGTCGAGCAGCGCGCCGCGGCCTGGACGACCTCGGCGCCGAACCGGTCGGCACACCATTCGGCGTCGGCGTCGGACTCGGCGCCGCGCAAGCCGTGGTCGACATGCAGCGCCGAGACGCGGTAGCCGAGCTCGCGCAGCGCGTGGAAGAGACAGGTGGAGTCGGCGCCGCCGGAGACCAGGCACAGCACGTCGCCACCCGGCTCGATCAAATCGTGCCGGCGGATGTGCTCCTCGATCCGCGCGCGCAGCTCCAGGGTGGAATTACAGCAGGTCCGAGACGTCGCAGCCCGCTGCCGTCAGCGCCGGCTGCGCCTCGCGCAGCACGGCCTGCACCCGCTCGCCGATCGTGAAGGCGAGCACCATCTCGCGGCGCGCCGGCTTGCCGTCCTCGCGCGCCTGGACCGCGTTCGCATAATCCAGGAACATCACGGGCCCGAAGCGCTTGACCGTCTGGAGCGACGGGTCGAAGGGTGCGGACGAGCGAACGGAGCGGGCGGCCTCGCGCGCCGCGGCGATCACGTCGTCCGCGTTCGCGGCCCCGTGCACGTAATCGTTCCCATACATGCCGACAGACTCGAGCTCGACCGCGTAGTTCGAGATGAACTGCCGGTCGGTGAGCCCGCAGCTGTGGACGACCGTGCGCGCGGATGCATGCCCCTGCACGGCCATGAAGACCGCGCCGGCGACGAGAACGACCGCAAGGACACCGAAGCGCAGCACCGCGAGACGCATCGACGGGTGTTCGCGCGGCCTCCATCCCCCATTTCGGGGCGTCGTCGCTCAGAAGAGGATGCTGCGGTACTCCAACACGGTTTCCATGCCGATCGTCTCGTAGAGCGCGATCGCGGCTGCGTTCTCGCTGCGCACGAACAGCGTGACGGCCGGCGTCGAGGCGAGCAGGAGGCGGCAGA
>JAICTB010000057.1 GCA_025936595.1 Thermoleophilia bacterium
GGCGGAGATGCACCTCCACCTCGTACGGGTCGCCGCCCCGCCCAGGCGGGTGCCGCGGCCGGCCAAGGTCATACAGCTCGAGACGCGCCGCCAGGCCCGGCTCGAGCGCGCCCGGCCCGAGCGGCAGCCGCCCCGGACCGCCGCGTAGAACAGCGAGCCGCACGCCCTGCACGACGGGCCTGCGGCTCGCTGTTCTGCTGCGGGGCGTGCCGCGATTTACCCAGGTCTTACACGGGCGTCGGATCGGGGACCGATACTGCATCGTTCCAACCTTGAAAGCAGTATCGAGAACGCACACAGGAGGACTTATGCGCAAAGTGATCATCGGATTCGTCGCGGCGGCCGCGTTGGCGCTCGCCACGACAGCAGGTGCAGCGCTCGTCCCCGGAGTCTTCGACCCGGGCAGCACGCATTGCGTGACGTCGTCGTTCAGCGGGGGCGTGCTTCACCTGGCGAAGAACTGCCCGACCACGACGAACGCGTCCGCGGGTGCCGACATCACCGGCCTCTCCGGCCAGACGTTCGAGTCGGCGTCGTTCACGCTCGCGAGCGCGGCACAGTGTGGGGGCGGCTCGCCGCGCTTCAACATCGTCACGTCGGTGATGACGTTCTTCCTCGGCTGCAACAACGTGATCCCGACGACGAACACCGACGGCACGGTCACCTACACGTTCACGGCCGCGACGCTCGCCGCCGACGGATCGCAGGTGCCGCCGCCGACGGGCACGATCTCGAGCGCCGAGATCCTGATCGACGTCCAGGGGACCGCCGACGTCTCGAACATCACCGTGAACGGCCAGTCCGAGACGCCGCTCCCGGCACGCGCCGCCGCATTTGCAGCGTGCAAGAAGGGCGGGTGGAAGACGTTCACCAACCCGTCCTTCAAGAACCAGGGCAAGTGCGTCTCATACATGGCGCACCACCAGAACCAGATCAAGCACTCGCTGAAGCACACGGCGAAGCCGAAGCATCAGCACGGCTAGTCGATGCGCCGCAGGGAGAGCCCCGGCGCCGCAAGCGCCGGGGCTCTTACTTCGGCGGCAGCGAGCGCGCGAATGCCGCGCCGCGGGCCACCCAGTCCGCGAGTGCCTTGTCGTCCGTGACCGTCCTCGCGCCGACGCGTAGCCACCCCTGCATCGTCCGCCCGCGCATCTCCATCGGCTGCACGTGAACGCCGTCGGCGAGCGCGTGCGACTCATTTGGATCGACGCGCACGAGCAGCCCGCCCTGCCCGCTCGCCGCGACGGCCATGTTGCCGCCGACAAGAAAGGCGAGCCCGCCGAACATCTTCTTCTCGGCGAGGTCGCACTCGCCGTCCAAGAGGGTGCGGATTCGGCTCGCGAGTTGCTCGTCGTAGGTCGCCACACTCTCAGTGCGCCGCCGCGCCGGCCCGCTCGCGCTCCCGATTCGTGTCGTCTGCGAGGGCCTTCAGGTACTGATGCACGAACGCGATCGCCATGCTGCCTTCGCCGACGGCGGCGGCAACGCGCTTGACAGGGCCTGAGCGGACGTCTCCGCACGCGAAGATGCCGGGAGTGCTCGTCTCCAGAAGGTAGGGATCGCGGTCCGGGCCCCACTGTGGCGTGGCGCGCACGTCGAGGCCCGTGAGCACGAAGCCGTGGTCATCGAGCGCGATCTCGGGCGGCAGCCAGGCCGTCTCCGCGTCGGCGCCGATGAAGATGAAGAGGCCGTCCGACGCGACTCGCGTCGTCTCGCCACTCTCCGCGTCGCGGATGTCGATCGTCTCGAGCGACGTTTCTCCGTTCGCCCCGACCACCTCCGACCGCGTCTGCACGGCGATGTTCGCCCGCGTCGCGAGCTGGTCGACCAGGTAACGCGACATGCTCTTCTCGAGCGACGCTCCACGGCAGAGGACCGTCACGCGCCTCGCGTGCGCGGAGAAGGAGATCGCCGCCTGGCCCGCGGAATTGCCTGCGCCGACGATGTGGACATTCAGCCCGTGCGTTGCCGCCGCGTCGCTGCGCGCGGCGCCGTACGAGACACCCTTGCCCGCGAGTCTCTCGAAGCCGTCGATCGCGAGCCGCCGCCACGAGACGCCGCACGCGAGGATGATCGTGCGCGCCCGCAGGACATCACCCCCGTCGAGGTGGACCTGGTGCGTGGCCGCGTCGACGCGCGTGATCGCACGCGTGACTAGGATCTCGGCGCCCAGCCGCCTTGCCTGCTGCAGAGCACGGCTCGAGAGCTCGTCTCCGGAGAGGCCCGAGGGGAAGCCGAGGTAGTTCTCGATGCGCGACGAGGTACCAGCCTGCCCGCCGGGCGCCTCGCGCTCGACCACGACGACACAGAGCCCCTCCGACGCACCGTAGACGGCAGCCGCGAGACCGGCCGGGCCGCCGCCGACGATCACCACGTCGTACTCGGCGGCCGCGGGCTCCGTCGAGAGATCGAGCAGTTCCGCGACTCGCCGGAGCTGCGGCCGCACGACGGTCTTGCCGCCGATCACGCGGATCGCCGGCAGGTCGTCGTCGCCCGGCAGGGCGCCGCCCCACTGCTCGAGGTCGTCCGGAGCATCGGCCGCGAGCCAGGTGAACGAGATCTGGTTCCGATCGAGGAAGCGCCGCAAGGCCGTGGAGGCCGCGTCCCACCGGTGGCCGACGACAATCGCACGCGGTGGAGGAGGTGCGGCCGCGATCCCCTGCAGCCCGCGCGGCCCGGCCATCCGGTGCGCCGCGAGCTTGCCGAGCGCCTGCGCGATGGCCGGCGCCTCTGCTGCGAGTGCGTGGTAGGCGTTCGGCTGCACGCGCATCACCCGCGACGGCTCTGCTGCGCGGAAGCCCACGGGAAACACTGTCCCGAGCACGATCGGCACCTCGCCGAAGATGTCGCCCGGCAGGCGCTCGCCGACGACGCGCTCGATTCCGTCGACCACCTTGACCGCCTCGATGCGGCCGGCGAGCAGCGCGAAGAGCGCGCGCTCGTCGCCGTCGTGGGTCGCGAACTCCCCGGGCTGGAGGCTGATGTCGGCGGCCGCCCGCGACAGGCGCTCGCGCTCGGCCTCGTCGAGCGACGCGAACAGCGCGACGGCAGTTATCTCCTCGGGCGTGACCATTGCGTTGACCGTACTAGATGGTCAATCGACCATCTGATAGTTGATCAGATGCGCCCGAGCGTTTAGGCTCGCATTTCTTCTACCGCGGACGAAGGAGAGAGGGCATGAAAGACCGGAAGGCACTCGTTGCCGTCCTGCTGGTCGCGGCTGCCGCGGTTTTCGCGGCCGGCTCGTCGAGCGCGCGGACGAACGATCACCGAGGAGGAACGCTGAAGCTGCTCGCCAAGGCGGCCGGCGGCACGCTCGACCCGCAGGTGAACTACACGCTCGAGTACTGGCAGCTCTACCAGGCGAGCTACGACGGGCTGCTTGCGTTCAAGAAGGCGGGCGGCAACGCCGCGTTCGACGTCGTCCCCGACCTGGCGTCGGGCTACAAGATCAAGAACGGCGGCAAGACCTGGGTCTTCAACCTGCGCAAGGGCATCAAGTTCTCGAACGGCCAGCGGCTGACGACGAAGGACGTCGTCGCGTCGTTCCAGCGCATCTTCAAGGTGAAGAGCCCGACGTCCGGGAGCTTTTACGCCGGGATCATCGGCGCGTCGAAGTGTCTGAAGACGCCCGCGACCTGCACGCTCGCAGGCGGCGTGATCGGCAACGCGAAGAACAACACGGTCACGATCAACCTGACGGCGCCCGACCCCGAGTTCAAGTACAAGCTCGCGGTCCCGCACGCGTCGATCGTCCCGGCGAGCTCGCCGCCAAACGATGCGGGCACGAAGCCGCTGCCGACGACCGGTGCCTATTACTTCGCGTCGTACGATCCGAACAAGGCACTCGTCATGAAGCGCAACCCGTACTTCAAGGAGTGGTCGCACGCTGCGATGCCGGCCGGCTACCCGGACCAGATCACGCAGTCGTACGGCCTGACGGTCGAGTCGCAGATCACGGCGATCGAGAACGGCCAGGCGGACTGGACCCTCGAGGCGCCTCCGGCCGACCGTCTGAACGAGCTCGGCACGAAGTACGCGGAGCAGACGCACGTCGAGACGCTGACGGCGTTCTGGTACGCGCCGATGAACGTGAACATCCCGCCGTTCAACAGCCTCAAGGCACGCCAGGCGGTGAACTACGCGATCGACCGCAACGCGCTCGTGAAGATCTTCGGCGGGCCGAAGCTCGCGGTGCCGTCGTGCCAGGTGCTGCCGCCGGGCTTCCCCGGCAACAAGCCGTACTGCCCGTACACGAAGAACCCGGGCACGAAGTGGTCCGCGCCTGACGTGGCGAAGGCGAAGAAGCTCGTCCAGGAGTCGGGCCAGAAGGGCGCGAAGGTAGTTGTCATCTCGCCGGACGACGAGGTGCAGAAGGCGGTCGGCGTCTATCTCGCGAGCGTCCTCAACCAGATCGGCTTCAAGGCATCGTCGAAGACGATCTCCGGCAACATCGCATTCACCTACGCGCAGAACACGAAGAACAAGGTGCAGATCAACGTGCAGCAGTGGTACCAGGACTACCCCGCTGCATCCGACTTCCTGAACGTGCTGTTCGGCTGCGACTCGTTCCATCCGGGCAGCGACTCGAGCATCAACATGGCCGGCTTCTGCAACAAGCCGATCGACAAGCAGATGCACCGCGCACTGAAGCTCGAGCAGACGAACTTCCCGGCAGCGAACGCGTTGTGGGCGAAGATCGACCATCAGGTGACCGACCAGGCGCCGATGGCGACGCTGTTCACCCCGCGCCACATCGACTTCGTGTCGAAGCGCGTCGGCAACTTCGTGTTCAGCAAGCAGTTCTACTGGCTGGTCGACCAGTCCTGGGTGCAGTAACCACCGGGCGGGGGGTCCGGTGAGCGGCGCAGTCGTCGGCGAGGTCCCCGCGGAGGCGGGCGGCCTCGCCGCGGTCGCCGTCGGGCCGTGGCAGCTCGCGCGCCGGCGGCTGCTCCGGAACCGCGTCGCGCTTGCAATGGCGGTCCTGCTGCTCGTGATCGTCGTCCTCTGCCTGTGCGCCCCGCTGTACGCCGACCACGTCGCGCACACCGATCCGTTCCGCTCGAACGTGAGCGGGACGACCATCGTGAACGGCAAGCCGGTGCCGGTGATGAAGTCCTCGACGCAGGGCCTCGGTCTCGGCGTGACGCCGATCGGCCCGACGTGGGACATCCACCACTACTTCCTCGGCGCAGACGAGCAAGGGCGGGACGTCGCGGCGCGGCTCCTCTACGGCGGGCGCAACTCCCTGCTGATCGGTACGTCGGCGGCGCTGATCACCTGCTTCCTGGCGCTCCTCGTCGGCGGCGTCGCCGGCTTCTTCGGCGGGATCGTCGACGGCATCCTCTCGCGGCTCCTCGACGTCGTCTGGGCCTTCCCCGTGTACCTCCTTGCGATCAGCCTCTCGACCGTGCTGATCGCGCGCGGCCTCTCATTCGGCCCGATCCATCTGACGTCGGGAAGCCTGCTGCTCCCGATCGCCATCATCGGGCTCGTCTACATCCCGTACGTCGCCCGCCCGATCCGCGGCGAGGTGCTCTCGATCCGACGGCGCGAGTTCGTCGAGGCTGCGATCGGCCTCGGTGCGTCGAACTGGCGGCTGCTCTGGAGCGACGTGCTGCCGAACGTGATCACCACCGCGATCGTGCTCTTCCCGTTGATGCTCGCGATCGACATGCTGACCGAGGCGGCGCTCTCGTTCCTCTCGATCGGCGTGCAGGAGCCCAACGCGAGCTGGGGCACGATCATTCTCGACGGCCAGGACGTGCTCTACACGCGCCCTGCGGTCGCGCTCGCGCCCGGCATCGCGATCGCGCTCACCGTGCTCGCGTTGAACGTGCTCGGCGACGGCATCCGCGATGCGCTCGACCCGCGCGCGAAGCTGCGAAGGACGGAGCCGTGATCCGTTTCCTCGCGCGCCGGTTCGTCTCGACGCTGTTCGTCCTCTTCTCGATCAGCGTGCTCGCGTTCCTCATCTTCTTCGCGACGCCCGGTGTCGATCCGGCCGCGCGTATCGCCGGCAGGAACGCGGACCAGGCGACGTTACTCGCCGTGCGCCACGACTTCGGCCTCGACAAGCCGCTGCCCGTCCGCTACGGGCTGATGATGAAGAAGCTGTTCGTGACGCGGGACCTCACCTCGTACGTGAACCGCGGCGCGAAGGTGATCCCGCAGGTGACACAGGCGGCGCCGGTCACGCTCTCGCTCGTCTTCGGAGCCGCGATCATCTGGGTGCTCGCCTCGATCGGGATGGGCATGCTCGCCGGCGTCTTCCGCGGGAAGCCGATCGACACGGTCGTGATGGTCGTCGGCCTCATCGGCATCTCGATGCCGGTCTTCTGGCTGGGCGAGGTCGTCAACCTGTTCACGCAGAGCCGCCTGCACGGAAGCGTCTTCTCGTGGGTGCCGCCGCTCGGGTACGTCCCGTTCAGCCACTCGCCGTTCGGGTGGTTCAAGTCGCTGATCTTCCCGTGGCTGACGCTCTCGATCCTCTACATCGGGATCTATGCGCGCGTTCTGCGCTCGGCGATCGTCGAGGCGCAGGAGGAGGACTACGTGCGCACGGCGCGCGCGAAGGGGCTGACCGAGCGGCGCGTTCTCTTCCGGCACGCGCTGCGCACGTCGCTGATCGGCTTCGTGTCGCTGTTCGGCCTCGACTTCGGCGCACTCGTCGGCGGCGGCGCGCTCCTCACAGAGGTGGTCTTCAACCTGCACGGCGTCGGCAAGCTCACCTACGACTCGCTGCAGAACCTCGACCTGCCGGTGATCCTCGCCACCGTCATCTACGCGGCGTTCTTCGTCGTCGTCGCGAACGCCGTCGTCGACCTCGTCTACGCGTGGCTCGACCCGCGGGTGCGGCGTGTCTGAAGCACTCTTGGAGATCCGCGACCTGCACGTCTCTTTCCGCACGGAGGCGGGGATCGTGCGCGCTGTCGACGGGCTCTCGCTGACGGTCGAGGTCGACGACGTCGTCGGCGTCGTCGGCGAGTCGGGCTCCGGCAAGACCGTCTCGATGATGGCCGTCATGCGCCTGATCCGCGACCCGAACGCGATCGTCTCCGGGCAGGTGCTGCTGCGTGGGAGGGACCTGCTCGCGCTCCCGAGCAGCGAGATGCGCGCCGTGCGCGGGGGCGAGATCGCGATGATCTTCCAGGATCCGATGACGGCCCTGACCCCGGTGTACACGGTCGGCTGGCAGATCGTCGAGCAGCTGCGCGCTCATCGCGACCTCTCGCGGAGAGCGGCGAAGCAGCGGGCGGTCGAGCTCCTCGCCGAGGTCGGCATCCCGAACCCCGAGCGGCGCGCCGACCAGTATCCGCACGAGTTCTCGGGCGGGATGCGGCAGCGCGTGATGATCGCGATGGCGCTCTCGTGCAACCCGCGCCTCCTGATCGCCGACGAGCCGACGACCGCGCTCGACGTGACGATCCAGGCGCAGATCCTCGAGCTGATGAAGCGTCTCCGTCGCGAGCACGGGTCGTCGATCCTGATCATCACGCACGACATGGGTGTCGTCTCCGACCTCGCCGAGCGGGTCGTCGTCATGTACGCCGGCGGGGTCGTCGAGGAGGGGCCGAAGAGCGCGGTCTTCCGCGACCCGCAGCACCCGTACACGTGGGGTCTCCTCGGCTCGATCCCGCGGGTCGGGCGGACGCGCGGCCGCCGCCTGACGGTGATCCCGGGGCAGCCGCCTTCGCTCCTCGCGCCCCCGGCCGGCTGCCGCTTCGCCCCGCGCTGCCCCGACCGGTTTGCGAAGTGCGCCGAGCGGCCGGCGCTCGTCTCGAAGGCGGCCCCCGACCACCTCGACGCCTGCCACCTCGACCTCGCCGTGCGCCCGGAGCGACGGCTCGCGCGGAGGAGCGCCTGATGGCTGTCGCAACCGGCACGCTGCTCGAGGCGCGCGACCTCGTCAAGCACTTCACGGTGCGCGGCTCGGCGTTTCGCGGCGGAGGCGAGGTGGTGCACGCCGTCGACGGTGTCTCGCTCGAAGTTCGGAGCGGCGAGACGCTCGGCATCGTCGGCGAATCGGGCTGCGGCAAGTCGACGCTGGGCCGCCTGCTCGTGCGGCTGCACGAGCCGACCTCCGGCTCGGTGCGCTTCGGCGGCGAGGACATCACGACGCTCTCGCGGCGGCAGCTGCGGCCGTTTCGCCGTGAGCTGCAGATGATCTTCCAGGACCCGTACGCCTCGCTCAACCCGCGCAAGCGCGTCGGCCAGATTCTGGAGGATCCGTTCAGGATCCACGGCGCGCTTCCCGGGGGAGAGACGAAGCGGCGCGTGCGCGAGCTGCTCGAGATCGTCGGCCTTTCCCCCGATCATGTGAACCGCTACCCGCACGAGTTCTCGGGCGGCCAGCGTCAGCGGATCGGCGTTGCGCGCGCGCTCGCGCTGAACCCGAAGGTGATCGTCGCCGACGAGCCGGTCTCGGCGCTCGACGTCTCGATCCAGGCGCAGGTGATCAACCTGCTCGACGACCTGCAGGACGAGTTCGACCTCACCTACGTCTTCATCGCCCACGACCTCGGCGTGGTGCATCACGTCTCCGACCGGATCGCGGTGATGTACCTCGGCGTCGTGGTCGAGGTGGGGCCGTCGGACGAGCTCTTCCTGCAGCCCGTGCATCCCTACACGGAGGCGCTCCTGTCGGCGATCCCGGCGATCGAGGGCGAGCAGGAGGAGGTGCGGCGCGAGCGGATCGTGCTCGAGGGCGAGGTGCCGAGCCCGGTCGCGCCGCCGTCGGGCTGCCGCTTCCACACGCGCTGCCGCTACGCAACGGAGATCTGCAAGGTCGAGCGGCCGCCGCTCGTCGACCACGGCGGCAGCCGGTTCGCCGCCTGCCACCACCCACTGGACCTCGTCAAAGGAGCATCGACATGAGCGAAGGCACGCTGACCCGCGACGGGAACGAGACGTGGTACCGCGTCGTCGGCGACCTGCAGGCCGGGCCGACGCCCGTCGTGATCTGCCACGGCGGCCCCGGCGCCGCGCACGACTACACCGAGCCGATCGCGAACCTGTCGCGCTTCGGCCGCGGCTGCGTCCTCTACGACCAGCTCGGGTGCGGCAAGAGCACGCACCTCCCGGACGCGCCGGCGGACTTCTGGACGGTGCAGCTCTTCAAGGACGAGCTCGTCGACCTGACGCGCGAGCTCGGGATCGCCGAGCGGTACGCCGTCGTCGGGCAGTCGTGGGGCGGCATGCTCGCGATGGAGCACGCGCTCGACCACCCCGACGGCCTGCGCGCGATCGTCGTGGCAGACTCGCCCGCGTCGATCCCGCTGTGGGTCGAGGAGGCGAACCGCATGCGCGCGGATCTGCCGCAGGACGTGCAGGACACGCTGACACGCCACGAGGCGGACGGCACGACCGAGACGAAGGAGTACGCCGACGCCGTGCGGGTCTACTACGACCGCCACCTCTGCCGCGTGCCGTGGCCCGACTTCGTCTCACGCAGCTTCGCGCAGATGGACGAGGACCCGACCGTCTACCACACGATGAACGGCCCGAGCGAGTTCCACTGCATCGGCTCGCTGAAGACGTGGGACATCACGGACCGCCTGCCGGAGATCTCGACGCCGACGCTGCTCGTCTCCGGCCGCTACGACGAGGCGACGCCGCACATCGTCGAGCAGATCCACCAGCGGATCCCGGGCTCACAGTGGCAGGTGTTCGAAGAGTCGAGCCACATGCCGCACGTCGAGGAGCCGGACGCGTTCCTCGAGACGGTGGAGGCGTTCCTGAAGATGGTCGACTGAGAGACGGCGCGAAGACCGCTCCAAGCCGCCTTCGTCACGCTGCGTCGCCTGGGCGGAGCCAGCGAAACCCGTAGCCGTCCAGCTCGAGAGCGCGCCCCGGCGGCCCGTATGCCCGGTTCGAGAACACATCGACGAGGGTCCGGAGGTCGAGCCCGCGCGCGCGGGTCGGTGTCGCTGCGAGGTTGTGAACCGTCACGAGCTGGGAGCCCTCGGCGCGGTAGCGCAGCGCGAACAGGCTCGGGTCGCGGAGGGCGATCGGCTCCCAGTCGCCGGAGCTCAGCTCGCGAAGCTCCCGCCGCATTCGGACGGCGCGGCGGAAGAAGTGGAGGAGCGACTGAGGGTCGCGGAGCTGGTCTGCAGCGTTGACGCGTCGGTGGCCGAACGCGCCGCGGGAAATCACCGGGAGGACGAGCTGTGAGCGCGACGCATCCGAGAATCCTGCATTCCGTCCCCGCGACCACTGCATCGGGGTCCGGACAGAATCGCGCTCGGGGAGCGTGAGGTCGTCCCCCATCCCGATCTCGTCGCCGTAGAAGATGACCGGTGTGCCCGGGAGCGCAAGGAGCAGCGCGAACGCGAGCTCGATGCGGCGCCTGTCGCCGCCGAGCATCGGCGCAAGTCGCCGTCTGACGCCGCGCCCGTACAGCTGCATGCGCTTCGATGGGGCAAACCGACGGAAGACGAGAGCACGGTCAACGTTCGACAGCCTGCCAAGGTCGAGCTCGTCGTTGTTTCGCAGGAACGTCGTCCACTGATCACTGCCGGGGATGCCGGCTGTGGTGCGCAATGCCTCCACGAGCGGAGCAGACTCTTCGCGCGCCAACGCAAGCCAGAGCTGTTGATTCGCAGCGAAGTTGAACAGCATGTGCAGCCCGCCGACGCCGAAGTAGTCCTCGATCTGGTCGCGCTCGACGTTTGCTTCGCCGAGTAGCACCGCGTCACCGGTCCGCCAGGAGAGGTAGGAGCGGAACGTGCGGAGCCATTCGAACTCGGGGCCGGGCGTGGTGTTCGTCGCCGAGACGGGCTCGATCAGGAACGGCACGGCGTCGACGCGGAACCCGCTGATCCCGAGGTTGAGCCAGAAACCGATGATCTTCTCCATCTCATCGCGTACGACAGGGTTCGCGATGTTCAGGTCGGGCTGGAAGTCGTAGAAGCGATGGAAGTAGTACTGCTTCGCCGTCCGATCGAAGCTCCACGTTGTCTTCTGCACACCCGGGAAGACGATTCCCTTCTCGGCATCCGGCGGACGCTCGGGCGACCAGACGTAATAGTCGCGGTACCGCGGATCGCCGGCACGCGCCGCCTGGAACCACGGGTGCTCGTTGGAGGTGTGGTTCAGGACGAGATCGATCAACACGCGCAGACCGCGGTCGCGCGCGTGCTCGACGAAGCGGACGAACTCTCCGAGGTCTCCTAAGCTCGGGTCGACGCCATAGTGGTCCGTGATGTCGTAGCCGTCGTCGCGCCACGGCGA
>JAICTB010000096.1 GCA_025936595.1 Thermoleophilia bacterium
CGCCGACCTCGACCTCGGTGGCCGCATTGCGCAGCTCCGCACCTGGGGGCTCGCTCACAGCCGCGGCGACCAGATCGTCTTCCTGCCGGAGGAGCGCGTGCTCTTCACCGGCGATCTCGTCGAGGAGCGGTGCTTCGCGATCTTCCCCTGGTTCCCGCCGGACGACGTCGACGTCGACGGCGACCGGTGGATCGCCGTGCTCGAGGAGCTGGAGCGGCTCGAGCCGGCGATCGTCGTGCCCGGCCACGGTGAGGCCGGCGGCGTCGAGACGATCGTGGCCGCGCGCGAATACATCGAGCTCCTGCGGGCAGAGACCCGGCGGCTCGCCGGAGAGGGCCGGTCCGAGGACGAGGTCGCGGCCGAGCTCGACGGCTCCATGCGCGCGCTCCACCCCGACTGGGCGCAGCCCGAGTGGATCGATTTCGGCGCGAGGTGCTTCTACACGACGTACGCGCGCGAGGCCGCCGACCGGTACTGATTCGCTGTGGCGAGCGACGGCGTCCTCCTCAGCGCGATCGGCATGCACAAGCATTTCGGCGGCGTCCACGCGCTGCGCGGAGCCGACCTCGAGGTGCGTCGCGCGGAGGTGCACAGCCTGGTCGGCGCGAACGGCTCGGGGAAGTCCACGCTGCTGAACATCCTCTCGGGCCAGGTCGCGCCGGATGGAGGCACGATCACATTCGACGGCGCGCCGATCAGCTTTCGCGATCCCACGCGTGCGCTTGCCGCCGGGATCGCAACCGTCACCCAGGAGACGACGCTCGTCCCCGAGCTCTCCGTGGCCGAAAACATCCTGCTCGGCCCGCGCAAGGTGCGGCGCTGGTTCGGGATCGACTGGAAGGCGAGCCGCAGGCGGGCGATCGAGATCCAGCAGATGCTCGGTGCCGAGTTCTCCGTCGACGATCCGGTCTCCAGCCTGCCGCCCGATCAGCAGCAGCTGGTCGAGATCGCGCGTGCGCTCTCGATGAACGCCCGTCTCCTACTGCTCGACGAACCGACCAGCTCGTTGACCGAGGCCGAGGTCGAGTCGCTCTTCGCGCTCGTCCGGTCGCTCAAGCGCCGGGGGCTGACGACGATCTTCGTCTCGCACCGCCTGAGCGAGCTGTTCGCGCTGGCGGACCGGGTCACGATCCTGCGCGACGGGCGAACGGTCGAAGCCGGCGAGATCGGCAGCTACGACGCCGACCGGATCATCGAGCGTATGGTCGGCGCCGCGCCGGTACCGCCGGCGGGATCGGCGGCGGACGGGGCCGGCGCCGCGCCGGTCCTGCGGGTACGCGGGCTCTCGGTGCCGGGGCACGTGCACGACGCGACCCTGTCGGTCGGCGCGGGAGAGGCGGTCGGGATCGCGGGCCTGACGGGGTCCGGCCGGGCAGAGCTCCTCGACGCCATCTTCGGCACGCGCCGGCCGAGCGCCGGAGAGATCGAGCTCGACAGTGCCCTGCTCCGCCACGGCCGTGTCTCGGAGGCGATCGAACGCGGGCTCGCCTACGTCCCCGGTGACCGGAAGAACGTCGGGCTCGTGCTGAAGATGACAGTGGCGGAGAACCTGATGATGGCGACGACAAGCCGCTCGATGCGGCTGCGGACCCCGCCGCGCGCGCGGGAGCGGGCGGAGGCGCGTGCCCTGGCCGAGGAGTTCGGGATCGTCGCCGCCTCACCGGACGTGGCGTGCTCGACCCTGAGCGGCGGCAACCAGCAGAAGGTCGTGATCGCGAAATGGATGCAGTGCCGGCCGCGCATTCTTCTGATGGACGAGCCCACGCGTGGTGTCGACGTCGGCGCGAAGCGCGAGATCTACCGGCTGCTCGGAGATGCGAAGGCGCGGGGCGTGGGCATCCTCGTCAGCTCGTCCGAGACCGAAGAGCTGCTGCTCGTCTGCGATCGAATCCTCGTGATGTTTCGTGGGCGGATCGTCGCCTCGATCGACCGTGAGCATGCGACCGAGGCAAACCTCGCGCACTACGCCATGGGGCAGCAATGACCGCCGCGACCGACGTGGAGCCCGCGCCGCCCGCCCGGAAGCCGCTCGTCGGGCGGCTGTGGAGCTGGTCCTCCGGCAATCAGTTCGTCGGCGTCCTCGCGCTCCTGATCTGCCTCGTGATCGCGTTCTCGATCGTAGAGCCGCGGTTCTTCACCGTCGCGAACATCCGCGTGATGCTCACCGGCGTGGCGATCCTCTGGATGGTCTCGCTCGGCCTGACGGTCGTGATGCTCACCGGCGGCTTCGACCTTTCGCTCGGGTCGATGCTCAGTCTCTCCGGCTTCATCTTCATCGGTTTCTACCTGCACCTCGGGATACCCGCGCTCCTCGCCGTGATCCTCACGGTCATCGCAGGGGCACTCATCGGCGGCCTCGTCAACGGCTTCCTGATCGGCCGCGTTGGGATGCCGTTCCTCGTGGTCACGATCGGGACGCTTTCCCTCTATCAGGGCGTCACCTATCTCGTCTCGAACGGTCAGACGACGTCGCTGACGTCGTCGCTGCTCGACGCGATCGGGTTCAACACCGCGCTCGGCATCCCGATCACGGTCTGGATCATGATCGCGACGTTCTTCGTCTCGCTGTTCGTGCTTCGCATGACCTACTTCGGTCGCGACGTCTACGCCACCGGCGGCAACCCTGCCGCCGCCCGCCTTGCAGGGGTGAACGTGACGCGAACGCTGATTGCGGCCTACGCGATCGCCGGCGGGATGGCCGCCCTCGCCGGAGTGCTCCAGGACGCGTTCATCAGCGCGGCGAGCCCGGCCGGATCCGGCACGATCATCTTCGACGCGACCGCGGCGGTGCTGCTCGGCGGCACCGTGCTCGGAGGCGGGATCGGCGGCGTCGGCGGGACAGTCGTCGGGGTCCTGTTCCTCGGCGTCCTGCAGAACGGCCTGTCGCTCGCCGGGCTTGCCGCGGCGTGGCAGCAGGTGATCTCGGGCGCGATCGTGATCCTCGCGGTGCTCGGCCAGCAGCTCCAGCGCGGACGGCGGCCGACCTTCGACCCGGGAGCGCTCTTCCGGCGGCGGCGCGACCGCGCGTAGGCGCCGATTGAAATCTGATCAAAGATCACTTATCGTCGCCGTGGGTTCGTTTTCGTCGTGTTGCATCGATCGTGGATGGGAGCGTGAGACGAATGAGCAGGATCTCTCGGAGAGTTGCCGTCGGCGTGCCGGCGATGTGTGTTCTCGTCGCCGCGGCAGCGCTTCTCGCGGTGTCCGCGCAGGGCGCAGCGACGACCGCTGCGACCGCTGCCGCGATCAAGCCGTACCGTGGTTTCGAGACGAAGTACCCGCAGAGCTTCCCCACACCGAAGAAGATTGCGGGCAAGAAGTACACGATCGGCTGCCAGAACCCGGTCGGGCCGGGCAACGAGACGACGGCAACGTTCTGCAAGGGCGTGCAGGCGGAGGCGAGCGCGCTCGGCATGAAGTACATCGGGCTCGACGACGACCTCAGCATCGACAAGCAGGTCAGTAACTTCGGCCAGCTGCTCGCGCGGCGTGCGAACGCGATCGCGCTCTACCCGCTCGCGCCGAACGCGCTCCGCGCCTCTCTCGCGAAGGCGAAGAAGCAGGGCGTTGCCGTGATCGGCTTCAACGTCACGTTCACGAAGAGCGCCAAGGCGCCCGGTTACAACGCGCAGGTCTGGGAGGGCCGCGACAGCGAGGCGTACCTCTCGGTCGCCCAGATGGCGCAGCTCGCGCCGCATGGGAAGATCGCGATCGTCGGCATTGGTGCGCCGGTGCCGGCGATCAAGTACCTCGCGCAGCGCTATCGCTTCTGGGCGAAGCGGTTCGGGCTGCAGATCGTCGGCGAGCAGGACAACCCGACCGACGACATCACCGGTGGCCGCCAGGCGATGAGCGGGCTCCTCGGCAAGTACTCCAGCATCGACGGTGTTCTCGCCTATAACGACGAAAGCGCAGTCGGCTCCTACACCGCGGCGCGCAGCGCGGGCCGCAGCGGCATCAAGATCATCGGCATCAACGGCTCCAGCCTGGGCATCTCGGCGCTGAAGGCCGGGCACGTGGCGGCGATCGTCCAGGTCGACGCGGTCAACCAGGGCGCGCAGGCAGCCGGCGCTGCGTACGACGTGCTCACGAAGCACGGCAAGCTGCCGAACGTCGTCGTGCGTCGACCGCGCCTGCTCACCAAGGGCAACCTCGGCTCAGTCGCCTCCTGGTCGAACGAGCTCGCACGGATCAAGAGCGGGCACCTCTCGCACTGAAGCTCGCGGGCGGGATCGGACCCAGAGGTCTGATCCCGCCCGCCGTTAGTTGCCGCGTTTCCGGGCGTCCCTCGAACGAGGGATCTTCGCCCGCGTGCCCCCGGCTGACGTGTTTCTGTGGTCATACTGGCGTCGCGTTACTTCGACTGCTGCGGCCGATGCGACGAAAGGGGCCGCGTGCAGGAGTGGATCGTTTGGGCATTGATCGGTCTCGCGGGGTGGTTCGGCGTCTCGATCCTCGTAGGGTTGGTCCTGGGTCGCATGCTTGCCCTCAACGAGCGCGGCCGCGTGTCCGTGCGCAGCGACGAAGAGCTGGTCGAGCCGGTCCGCGCAGTCGATCCGGTCTCGCCGTACGAGCCCCGGCTCAAGGTGCTGGTCGTCGACGACGATCCGCGCCTGCGGCTTCTGCTGAAGACCACGCTCGCGTCGGACGAATACGCGGTGGAAGAAGCGGCTTCGGCCGAGGAGGCAATCGAGCTCGCGCGCTTCTTCCGGCCGCGCGTTGTCGTCGCCGACCTCGGCCTACCCGGGCGAGATGGGCTCTGGCTCTCCGGGCAGCTCAAGCTCCAGGACGCCGAAACCGCGGTGATCGTCTTGACCGGCGCGGACACGCCGGTGGAGGCAGTCGAGCGAGCAGGCGCCGACGGGCTTCTGCGCAAGCCGTTCAGCCCGGTCGAGCTGCTCGACGCGCTGGATGTGAAGAGCGGCCGCTGGTCGCCGCCGGACGACCTCGGAGACGCGAACGACGGTGACGCGCAGCTCCTCGAGTACGCGCGCGACCTGAGCCGCCTCGTCACGGTCGAGCGCTCGAGCCGGCTGCTGCTCCAGCAGGCGTACCTGCAGACGGTCTCGGCGCTCGCCGATGCGCTCGAGGCGAAGGACCCGGTGACCGGCAGCCACGCCGAGCGCGTTCAGCACTACGCGCTCGAGCTGTCGCGCGCGGTCGACAAGTCGCTGCTGCTCGATCAGAGCTTGCGCTACGGCTACCTGCTCCACGACATCGGCAAGATCGGCGTGCCGGAGCAGATCCTCAACAAGCACGGCGCGTTGACCCCGCGCGAGCTCTCGCTGATGCGACGCCATCCGGTCGTCGGCGCCGAGATGCTGCGAAATGTCGAGTTGCTTCAGGGAAGCGGCCTGGGAGTCGTCCGCTCGCATCACGAACGGTGGGACGGCACCGGTTACCCCGACCGGCTCGGCGGTGAGGTGATACCGATCGGCGCGCGCGTCTTCGCGGTCGCCGACGCACTGGATGCGATGACGTCCGACCGTCCGTATCGCAACGCGCGGTCGTGGGACGAGGCGGTAAGTGAGATCATCGTCTGCGGCGGCACGCACTTCGATCCCACCGTCGTCGCCGCGCTCGCGCGCCGCGAGTCGGACCTGCACGCGATCCGAAACTCCTTCGCAGCAGCCGTGGCATAGCTCCCTGGCGCGGCGCCGGGTCGCGGCGTGTCCGGATGCCATCCGCGTTGTACTGGCGTCTGCGGAAGGAGGTACTACTGGTCGAACCTGCACGGGCGCGCTTCAGGCGTGCGCGCGTCGACTGTCGCGCCTCAGGTAGTGCGCGCCGGCGCCGAGCTCCGCAGCTTCGTCGTCGGGATTGAGGAGCGTGCACCGGTCGATCGAGAGGCAGCCGCACCCGATGCACGTCGTCAGCCGGTTGCGAAGCGCCTGCAGTGCGGAGATGCGGCGGTCTATGTCGGTCCGCCACCCGCGCGAGAGGCGCTCCCAGTCGCGGCGGGTTGGCGTCCGCCGGGCGGGCAGGGTGTCGAGCGCTGCACGGATCTCCTCGAGCGGCATCCCGGCGGCGCGGCCTGCCTGGACGAGGGCGACTCGGCGGAGCGTGGCGCGTGCGTAGCGGCGCTGGTTGCCGCTCGTCCGGTCAGCAGTGATCAGCCCCTGCGACTCGTAGAAGCGAAGGGCAGACGCCGCGACGCCGCTGCGCGCTGACAGCTCGCCGATCGTCAGTTCCTCGGGCACTTGACTTCAACAATACTTGAGGTTCTAGCCTCTGCTGCGATGAGCGAACGTTCGCTTCCCGGATCGTCAAGGAGGAACAGATGACCGCTGTCGCATCGGATCGGCTTGTACGTGCCGCCTCGCTTGCCGAGCTGCGCGCGGCGGGCCGCCTGGTCGTTCACGTCGACCGTCACACGCTCTGCCTGTTCGCGGACGGGGAGCAGGTTCATGCCGTCGACAACCGCTGTCCGCACATGGGCTTCCCGCTGCACCGCGGCACGGTCTGCGACGGGATCCTCACCTGCCACTGGCACCACGCCCGCTTCGATCTCGCGACCGGCGGAACGTTCGACCAGTTCGCCGACGAGCTGCGGCGCTTTCCGGTCTCGGTCGAAGGAGACGACGTTCTCGTCGACGTGACTCCGCCGGAGAACCCGGCTGCACATCAGCGCCGCCGGCTGCGCGACGGCCTGGAGCGCGACATTCCGCTCGTGCTTGCGAAGGCGGCGATCGCCCTGCTCGACTCGAGCCCGGGCGGGCTCGACATCTTCCGAGCAGGTCTCGACTTCGGCGTCGCTCGCCGCGGCGGCGGGTGGTTCCGCGGCCTCACCACGCTGACCTGCTTCATGAACCTCGCGCCGCGTCTCGAGCCGGTCGAGCGGGCGGCGGCGCTCTACCACGGGCTGGCCGAGGTCGCCTCGGATTCGGCGATGCAGCCGCCGCACTTCGCGCTCGCGCCGCTTCCGGGTGGGCCGGCGGAGCCGTCGCGTCTGGGCGCCTGGCTCCGGAGCTTCATCGAAGTTCGCGACGCCGAGGGGGCAGAGCGCGCGCTCGTCTCCGCCGTCCGCGGAGGCGCGGCCCCGCATGAGCTGGCGGACATCCTGTTCGCGGCGGCGACGGACCACCGGTACCTCGACGGCGGCCACACGCTCGACTTCGTCAACAAGGCGCTCGAGGCGCTCGACCTGACGGGGTGGGAGGGGGCCGAGGCAGTGCTCGGGTCGCTGACGGCACAGCTCGCCGGGGCCGAGCGGATGGAGGAGGCGAACGCATGGCGGAACCCGGTCGACCTCGTCGCGCTGCTCGAGCAGGCGTTCGAGGAGTTGCCGCAGGCCCTTGATGCAGGGCGCAACGGCGGCGGTTCCTCGAGCCGTCGCGCCGAGCTGGCAACGGTCGTGCTCGAAGGCGAGGCGCCGGCGATCGTCGAGGCGCTGCTCGAGTCGCTCCGGCAGGGCACGAGTGAGGTGGAGCTCGCGTCGGCCGTGGCACTCGCGGCGGCGACGCGCATCGCTCGCTTCCCGACCAGCAACGAGTTCGGCGACTGGGACACCGCGCTCCACACGTTCACGTTTGCAAATGCCGTCGAGCAAGGATTGCGGCGTTCGGCGTCGCCGTTGTTGCTGCGCGGCGTGTTCGACGCAGCGATGAGCGTCCACCTCGACCGCTTCCTCAACGTTCCGGCGACGCGACTGCCGAACCCCGATCCCGGCGCCGACCCGGATGAGCTGCTCGCGGAGCTTCCGCGCCTGCTCGACCGGCAGCAGCAGGTCGACGAGGCGCGGCAGCTTGCCGCCTCGTTCCTCGGCGGCGGCGGCGATCCGCGGGCGCTCGTCGCCGCGCTCGGCGCGGCGCTTGTTCGCGAGAACCGCAACTTCCACACGATCCAGTGCGTGGAGGCAGCGGTGCGCCAGCACGAGCTCCTCGCAGGCAGCGCCGAGAGCGCGCTGCCGCTGATTGCCGCGGCGGGTTACCTCGCGGCGCACGCGACCACCACTCGCTCGCAGCGGCAGACGTTCGAGATCGCGCGGCGGCTCCACCGCGGCGAAAAGATCTACGAGGACGAAGCAGCGTGAGGGCGGGCGCCGTTCAGTCGCGTCGCCCGCGACGCGAC
>JAICTB010000145.1 GCA_025936595.1 Thermoleophilia bacterium
CTTGTGGTGCTCGAGCTCCTGGAGGATCGCCGGATCGTCCGTGGTCGAGATCATCCCGTCGAGCATGCGCAGGACGTTGTGCTCCATCGCATGCGCCTCGTCGAGATGCTTGATCAGCTGGTCGTTGATGGTGCTCATCGCCCCTCCTCGGGTTCGAGTCATCGAGAACCGGCCGAACTCGCGGCCGTTGAACGTCGCGCGCCCGCGGAAGCCGTCGCCGTCCTCGGCGAGCACGTCGACGAAGCCGGCGAAGGGCTTGCGGTAGTGCAGCTCGAGCCCGACGACATCGAAGGAGACGCCGGCAACGCCACCGACATGCGTCGATCCCCGTGTTCCGTGGATCGTCTTGCGGACGCCGGTCAGCGGGGGCAGGAGCCCGCCGGTGCGGGTGACCTGCCAGTTTCCGTCCAGCTCGGGCATGCCTCTAGGCTTCCGCCGTATGCCCGAACCAAACATTCCCTTCCCGCCCATGGAGGCGGAGCTCGTGCGGGAGCTTCCGCAGGGGGAGGGCTGGCAGTACGAGCCGAAGTGGGACGGCTTCCGGGGCGTGTTCGAGAACGCCGGCGGGGAGCTTGCCCTGTGGTCGCGGAAGGACCGGCCGCTGCTCCGCTACTTCCCGGAGCTCCGGCCGCTCGGCGAGCTGCTGCCTCCCGTCTCGGCGCTCGACGGCGAGATCGTGATCGCGCGCGACGGCGCTCTCGACTTCGACGCGATGCAGATGCGGCTCCATCCGGCGGAGTCGCGGATCAGGCGCCTCTCGGCGGAGATCCCCGCGCAGCTCGTCGTCTTCGACGTGCTGCTCTGGAACGGCGAGCCCGTGTGGCAGCTCCCGCTCGAGGAGCGGCGCGCGCGCGTCGAGGCGCTCCCGGGCTTCCGCATCTCTCCGGCGACGCGCGATGTCGCAGAGGCGCGCGGCTGGCTCGACCGGTTCGAGGCGCTCGGCCTCGACGGCGTGATCGCGAAGCGGCTCGGCGTGCCGTACCTGCCGGGCTCCCGCGAGGGAATGGTCAAGGTGAAGGAGCACAAGACGGCGGACTGCGTCGTCGCGGGGGTCCGCTGGAAGAAGGGCGACCGTAGCGCGATCGCGACGCTCCTGCTCGGGCTCTACGACGAGCAGGGTGGCCTCGACTACGTCGGCTCGTGCGCGGTCGCGGCGCGCTCGCGGGCGGAGGTGGCGGAGCGCGTCCTGCCGCTCCTCGACGAGTCGTCCGACCGGCGGTTCTCGGAGCCGAACCGCTGGGGCACCGGCGAGCTCGAGGAGACGCCGCTGCGGCCGGGGCTCGTCGTCGAGGTGCGCTACGACAAGGTGCAGGGGACGCGGTTTCGCCACGGCACGAAGTTCCTGCGCTGGCGCGACGACAAGGAGCCGGTCGACTGCACGTGGCGCGAGCTACGCCCGCCGCGCGACCCGGACGCTCTGGGCGTCGACGAGCTCTTCGCCCGCTGATTCCTCGAACGTCGCCTCCCGGCGCAGTGCGTCGTTCGAGAAGAGCTGCTCGACGCTCCGATCGAGGCGGCGCCCAACGGCGAGCGCGAGGCCGACGGAGGGAATGGCTGCGCCCCGCTCGATGTCGGAGATCGTCTGCCGCGAAGCGCAGACGGCGTCCGCAAGCTCCTGCTGGCTCAGGCCGGCAGCGATCCGCGCCCACCAGAGCGCCGTTCCGCGACCCGATCGCATCCCGGAAGCGTCCCGATCACCGCGTCGCCGCGCAAGTGTCCAAAGCGGCCGTGTCGTTCGTGTCGTGCGCGAACGACGGCGGCTGCCGCCGACTTGTCTAGACCAGGCATGTCGTTCGTGTCGTGCGCGAACGACGGCGGCTGCCGCCGGACATGTCGCGAAGCGACAGGTCAGCGGATCGTGACGATGCGGCTGTACGTGTGCACCGACGGTGACCAGATGCGGAATCTCGCGCCGGCGCCCGCTCGGACGACGCGCTGGTAGTAGCCGCGCGCCGTCGTCCGGCGGTTCGCTCCGACCGAGTACCACTTGCCGTTGCGGAACTGCTGGAGGCGGTAGGCCGACCGTCCGCCGGGGCGCACCTGGCCCCAGAGCACGGTCCTGAGCCCGGAGCGCGAGCGCTGCGTGAGCGGAAGCTGAAATGCCTGGTACGACGGCTTCGCGAGATCGCCGAGCGTGAGGAGGCCGCTCTGCCAGCGCGCCGGATCGGGCTCGTCCCGCACGAGATAGTGGACGAGGATGTCCACCCGCGGCGCGAGGTACGTCCGC
Source organism: Thermoleophilia bacterium (assembly GCA_025936595.1). Classification (GTDB taxonomy): domain Bacteria; phylum Actinomycetota; class Thermoleophilia; order Gaiellales; family Gaiellaceae; genus PALSA-600. The sequence continues at coordinate 2,228 of JAICTB010000145.1, forward strand.
AGCGACGCCTCGCTCTCGTATCGCGCCTGCGTCCGGTAGGAGACGCCGAGAAGGCGGTCGGGTGGGTTCGTCTGGTAGCCGTACTCCGTCAGCCAGATGCGCGTGTGGGTGCCGAACGAGCGCTTCACCGCATTCAGGAGGCGCGGCAGCGTCGCCATCGTGACCGTCGTGCAGTGGTCGCAGCCGCCGCTCGTCGGTGTCTCGCCCGGGCGCAGCGGATACGGATTGTGCGCGTACGCGTCGAGGTGTGCGTGCGCGGCCCGCATGCCGGTGATCCAGTCGATCGGCGAGACGCCGCCGGTCGAGCCGCGCGGCGCCGTCACGCCGCCGGCGACCTGGGAGCCGGGGCTCGCCTGGTGGATCGCGGCCACGGCCGGATTGAGCAGCTGCTGGACGTATACGCGGGGCGAGGTCGGGCGGAGCCAGCGCCGCTGATTCGGCTCGTTCCAGATCGTCCAGAGGTGCACGAACGGGTACCGCTCGGCGACGCGGCGCGCGAAGCCCGCAAACGTCCACTTGCTCGTCGGCGCCCAGTTCTCGCTCTTGCCGCCGTTCGCCCACCGCGGCGTGCCGTAGAGCGTCACGAGCGGCGCGATCCCGTGATCGTGCAGGCCGGTCAGCAGTTGATCCGCGCGCGACCAGTCTTCGGTGCCACGCTTCGGCTCGGTCTGGCGCCAGTCGAGCGTGATGCGAACGATGTCGACGCCCAGGTCGTTCAGCCGGTCGAGCCGGTCGTTCAGGGTGCCGGGACCGAACTCGAGCCACGCGTCGTCCTGCACGCCGGAGCGGACGTACGGAGACGCCTGTCCCGCGGCCGGAACGGCGAGGGCGGCGAGCACGAGCACGAAGAGAAGCAGCCTGCGCACCACACCACGGTAGGAGCGCGACTTGAGAACGATGTAAGGACGACTTATGGATCCGGTGCGGGCTCGAGGCCGAGACGCACGAAACGCGTTCGCAGCGACGGGGCATTGCGCCACATGCCACGCATCGGGTCGCCCGCCGCATCGATACGCGCGGCCATCGTCTCGAGCGTGAACGCCTCGGCCTCCACCGCTGGGACCTCGTCCCACTCGAGCGGTGCCGAGACGCGCGCGTCCGGCACGGGCCGCACCGAGTACGCGGCGGCGATCGTGCGGTCGCGCGCGTTCTGGCCGTAGTCGACGAACACGCCGACGCGATCGGCCACGCGCCACGTCGTCGTCGCGACCGCCTGGTCGTCGACCCGCCGTTCCACCTCGACCGCGACCGCCTTCGCAAAGCGGCGCACCTCCGGAAACGGGAGCTCAGGCTTGATCGGCGCGAGGATGTGCAGCCCCGTCGCGCCCGACGTCTTCGGGTACGAGCGCAACCCGACCTCGTCCAGCACCTCGCGTACGACGAGCGCGATCTCGCGCACGAAAGGCCACTGGTCGTCGCTCGTCGGATCGAGGTCGATGAGCAGGTAATCGGGACGCTCGATCTCCGGCACGCGCGAGGACCACGTGTGCAGCTCGATGCAGCCGAGGTTCGCGACCCAGGTCAGCGCGTCGGCGTTGTCGACGATCGCGAAGACCGTGGAGTGGCCGCTCGGAAACCGCACGAACACCTCGTCGACGAAGTCCGGATGATTCGCGGGCACGCGCTTCTGGTGGAAGAAGTCGGCGTCGACGCCGTTCGGGAACCGCTTCATGTGGAACGGACGGCGCCGCAGGTGCGGCAGCACGAGCTGCGCCACCGCGGCGTAGTAGGAGACGAGGTCGCCTTTCGTCAGCCCGCGCTCCGGGAAGAACACCTTGTCCGCATTCGTGACGCGCATGGCACCGAGTATCGTGGAGGGTGTGTTGGAAGGACGTCCACTCACCGACGTGACGCTCGAGCCGCTCGACGACAACATCGTCGTCGAGCAGCTCGACGAATCGGAGCTGCCAAGCGGGCTGATCGTTCCGGCGAACGAGGCGACGCAGGTGCGAAGCGGCATCGTCGCGGCGGTCGGTCCCGACGTGTCGGCGATCGAGCCGGGCGACAAGGTGCTCTTCGCGCGCGACGCGGGCTTCGAGGTGCGGCTCGCGCGCTCCTCGCATCGCGTGCGGATCCTCAAGCGCGAGGACGTCCTCGCCCGGATCCACGACTGACCACCAGGTACCCTGTCGCGCGATCGGAGGGGTGGCAGAGCGGTCGAATGCGGCGGTCTCGAAAACCGTTATCCGTCGTTAGGCGGATCGAGGGTTCAAATCCCTCCCCCTCCGCTCGCTTCGCCCGGAGGGGTGTCCGAGCGGTCTAAGGAGCGCGACTGGAAATCGCGTATGTGCCGAAAGGTGCATCGAGGGTTCAAATCCCTCTCCCTCCGTCCACGAAGGCCCGCCCCGGCGGGCCTTCGCCGCGCCGGGAACCGAGCAGAGGCTCGGGTACGATGCGCGCGCCCGGAGAAGTGGCCGAGTGGCTGAAGGCGGCGCCCTGCTAAGGCGTTAGGTGGGGAAATCCCTGCCTCGAGGGTTCGAATCCCTCCTTCTCCGTCTCCGCCGCCAAAATCACCCTTTGGGACGATGCGCCGGCCGTGCCGGATCGACCAGGATGCGCATGCCGGCTCCCCCTGAAGACACCGGCGACTGACGTGTTACTGCGGCGATTCCCGCTCCTCCCCCGGGCGGGTTTCGCTCTTTCTGGGGCCGGTTTCTACGAGTGCGTCGACGCGACCACGTAAGCGGCCACATCCTGGATCTGCTTGTCGCTCAGCTGGCCCTTGAACGCGGGCATGGGGCCGCCGCCGACCTCGACCTGGTGCACGACCGTGTCGAGCGGCGGCTTCAGGTCGTCGAGGTTCGGGCCGATGGTGCCGGTCGAGCCCGCCGCCTTGAGCGTGTGGCAGCTGCCGCAGCCGGCCGAGGCGAAGACCGCCCTCCCGGCGGTTGCGTCGCCCCGGGCGGGCGCCGCGGGCGGTGGGGCGGCGCTCGTCGAGCTCTGCTGCGTCTGCGTCGTCGTCGTCGCGGCGGGCTGCTCGCTGCCCGTCGCCTCCGACTTCTCCTTGCCGAAGACGAGCACCGCCGCCATCATCGCGACGAAGAAGAGCACGCAGACCGCGACGTACCAGCCGAGGCCGCGTCCGGGAAAGTTCGGATTGAGCACCGGCAGGACGAACGATGAAACGAGCGCGAAGAGAATGAAGACAGCCGCGACCGCAATGAGCCCGATCTTGTTGCCGGTCGAGAGCCCGGCAACGACGAGTGAAACCGTCGAGAGCATCGGTGGAGGAAGCTATCGAAACTAGGAAAGTGCCGCGTCGCCGGGCCGCGGCTCGTCGACGCCGCTCTCCGGTGGCCCGACCGGCACGGGGCGCGCCGGGCGGAGGTAGAGCAATTCGTAGACCGACGCCGCGATCACCGCGCCCGCAAACGGGCCGACGTACCAGACCCAGAAGTGCGACCAGTGGTTGCCGACGAATTGAGGTCCGAACGCGCGCGCGGGGTTCATCGCGCCGCCGGTGAGCCCGTAGGCCATTAGGACGCCGAACGCGATCGTGAAGCCGATGCCGAGACCCGAGATCTGCTGGAACGAGCCGCGCGGGTCGACTGCCGTTGCAAAGATCACCCAGAGCAGGAAAAACGTAAGGATCGCTTCGATCACGACGCCCGCCCCCGACCCGATGCCCGAGCCGAGCGCCGGGACGCCGAGGTTCGACGCGTTCTCGGGGCCAGACGGGAGCACCCAGCGCAGGAGAAGCGCGGCGAGCGCAGCGCCGCCGAACTGCACGAGCCAGTACACGAGCGCAAGGCCCGCGCTGATACGGCGCGTGACGAGAAAGCCGAGCGTGACGGCC
>JAICTB010000186.1 GCA_025936595.1 Thermoleophilia bacterium
ACGGCCACGGCGTGTCGATCCAGTGGAAGGTGTTCCGCATCATCACGAACAGCGGGACGATGATCACCGCGAACGGGATCGCGAGCGTCGAGATGACGAAGGCGAAGAGGAAGCTGCGTCCCGGGAAGCGGAACTTCGCGAAACCGTAGCCTCCGAGCGCGCAGAGGAACAGCGAAAGGATCGTGCTCGTCGTCGCGATGTAGAAGCTGTTCCAGAGCGCGCGCAGCGCATCGCGCTGTGCGAAGAAGGAGCGGAAGCTGTGCAGCGTCCAGTGCACCGGCAGGAACGAGTTGCCCGTGAAGATCTCCGGGAACGGCTTGAACGACGAGACGAGCATCCACACGAACGGGAAGACCATGAACGCGGAGATCGCGATCAGGATCACGTACACGAAGAGACGCATCGCGAGATCGCCGGCCGACCAGGTGCGCGAGGCGGCGGGTGTGTGCGCGGCCACGGTCAGCGCCTCCGTTCGTAGTAGGTGTCGCGCCGGCTGACCAGGAAGTACTGCGTGACCGCGATCAGGACGATGATCGCGAAGAAGACGTAGCTCATCGCGGCGCTGTAGCCGACGCGCAGGTAGGCGAAGGTGTTCGACCAGATCTGCAGCACGGGCGTGGTCGTCGCGTTCGCAGGGCCGCCGCTGGTGAGGATGAACGGCTCGGTGAACAGCGAGAACGTGCCGATGATCGACAGCGTCACCGCGAAGACGATGACCGGCCGCAGCAGCGGGATCGTGATCTTGAAGAAGATGCGGATCGGGCCGGCGCCGTCCACACGCGCCGCCTCGGAGAGCTCCGGCGGGATCGCCTGGAGCCCCGCGAGCATGATCAGCATGTTGTAACCGAGCCAGCCCCAGAGGACGAGCAGGCCGACAGACACGCGCGACCACCAGATATCGGTCAGCCACGGCACGGGGGAAACGCCGATGAAGTGCAGAAGGCGGTTCGCATAGCCCGCGTTCTGGTCGAGCAGGAGTTGGAACGTGAACGCCGCGGCAACGGTGCCCGACATGACGTACGGCAGGAAGATGATCGTGCGGAAAACACCTTGTAGCCGCACGTAGCGGCTGTTCAGGAGAACCGCGAGGACGAGCGCGAGGAACGTCATGGCCGGCACGTAGATCAGGAAGAGCAGCCCGGCGTTCGTCATCGACTGCCAGAAGATCTGGTCGTGCAGCAGGTCGCGGTAGTTCTGCAGTCCGATGTTGCGCGCGGGACCGACGAGCGACCAGTCGCGGAACGAGAGCCAGAACGAGAACCCGATCGGGTACAGGAAGAAGATCGCGAAGAGGATGAAGAACGGCGCGACGAACAGGTACGCGTAGCGGTGACGCCAGAGCCGGCGCGCCGGGAACCGGACGAGGCCGCCGGCTGCCGTGTCGGACACGGCAGCCGGCGGGGTCGGCTCGTGGAGCGGCTGGGGCGACGTCAGCGTCCCGCGCATGTGCGTGTTAGTGACGTCCCGTCCTCGAGCGGATCTCCTTCGCGGCGTTCGACAGAGCCTGCTGCGCCGTCTCCTTTCCGAGTCCGTACTTCTGGATCTCGGTCGACATCAGGGCGTTCATCTGTTGGTAGTCGCTCGAGTAGACATATGCCTTCGGAATCTGCTTCGCGGCGGCGACGAACATATCGCGCACCTTCTGGTTCCCGTAGTACGGGTCCGCCTGGTGGATGTACGGGCTCCGCCATGCCGACTCGAGGGCCGGGAAGATGTCCGACTGCTTGTAGATGGTCGACTGCGTGTCGGCACGGCCCAGGTGGTACTGGATGTACGCCCAGGCCGCATCAGGGTTGTCCGCCCCCTTCATGATGCTGATCGCCGAGCCGCCGTCGTTCGCGGAATGGGAGCCGTTCGCCGTGAACGATGGAAGCGGGATCACGCCCCAGTCTCCGGACGTCTTCGGCGCGACGAAGCTCTTGAGGAACGTCCCCATCCAGACGGCCATCGGCAGCGTCGCGGTCTTGCCGTCCGCGATCGTCTTGTACCAGGGGTCGGTCCATTCGTTCTGGTCGGAGATGATCCCGGCGTGCCACAGCTTCCCCATCAGGTTCAGCGCGGCCCGTGCGCGCGGATCCTTGTCGATCGTCACGTTGCCCTTCGCGTTCACGTAGCCGGAGCCCTGCTCCCACAGCAGTGACTCGAAGAAGCGCGCGTCGTTCTGCGCCTTCGACTGGATCCACATCGCGACGCCCTGCTTCTTGATCTTCAGCCCGGCGCTGTAGAAGTCGTTCCACGTGTGGATCGAGCTCGGATTGATGCCCGCCTTCTTGAACACGCTGCGCCGGTAGAAGAGCGCGAGCGGGCCCGCGTCCCATGGCATCGTGTAGATCTTCCCGTTCGCCGATCCCTCCTGCCATTTGTAGGCGAGGATCTTCCCCTCGTACGGCTTCACCCTTGAGGTCATGTCGGCGAGGATGCCGAGCTTGACGAACTGGGCGAGGTGCGAGTCCTCGATGCAAGACGCATCGGGGAGGCCGCTGCCGGCGGCCGCTGCGAGCTGCAGCTTCTGGTAGAGGTCGGCCGGCTGGAAGGCGACGTACTTGAGCTGAACGTCGGGGTAGCGCTTGTGGAATCCCGCATCGACCGCCTTCAACGAGTCGAACTGGGCCTGCGTGCACCACATGGTCAAGGTCCCACTCACCGTGCTGTGCCGTTGCCCCGCGGACGCCACGGCGGCGACAAGGGCGGCGAGGAGCGCCACGACCGCTGCGGCGAGAGCGACCTTGCGCCCTGGCCGAGGTGAAACGTTCATCCGATTCCTCCTCCTTCTGACTGCCATTGTGAGCGGTCACAAAGCGATGTGACTGGTAACTTAGGCCGATTCGAGGGATGCTGTCAAGGTGACGCGGGTTACACCCAAGCCGGGAATCGAGGGACGCGCGCCTGTCAGGCGGGCGACGATCCGGGACGTCGCGAGCCACGCAGGCGTGTCGCACCAGACCGTCTCGCGCGTCATCAACGGCAACCCGAACGTCTCCGAGCCGACGCGCGACAAGGTGCTCGCGACGATCAGCACACTCGGCTACGTGCCCAGCCCGATGGCACGCGGTTTGATCTCGAATCGCACGCACTCGATCGGAATCGTCGCCGAGGACATCTCCGACCAGACGTTCGCGCGCTGGGTCGCGGGCGCCGAGCGCGCCGCACGCGCCCGCGGCTACTACCTGATGATCGGGAGCGTCGAGCCGGAGGACGACGAGCGCGGCTACCTGCGCCTCATGCTCGAGCGGCGCGTGGAAGGACTGCTACTCGCGCGGCCGAGCGTGCTGCTCCCGTTGAGCGAGCTCGAGCCGGTGATGGCCGCCGGCGTCCCGATCGTGTCGGTCGGGACGAGCCACCCGCACGGGATCGCGATCGACGTCGACAATCGTCAGGGCGGATACGACGCGACGCGCCATCTGATCACGCACGGGCACCGCGCCATTGCCACGATCCTCGGTCCCGCCGACTGGCCGTCGACCGCGGCGCGGCTCGAGGGTTACCGGGCGGCGCTCGACGAGGCGGACATCCCGTACGACGCGTCGCTCGTGGTTCAGGGTGCCGACTGGGGGTTGGAGAGCGGACGCGCCGCCGCGGCCGAGCTGCGCGCGCGAGGGGCGCAGCTCACTGCGCTTTTCGCGCACTCCGACCTCATTGCGTTCGGCGCGATGCGCGAGCTGCGTCTTGCCGGTCTCTCGATTCCCGACGATGTCTCGGTCGTCGGCTACGACGACTTGCCTGTCGCCGCGTACGTCGATCCGCCGCTCACCACCGTGCACCAGCCGATGGAGGAGCTCGGCGCGCTCGCCGCATCGCTCCTGCTCGACCAGCTCGCCGGCAACGGTGCTCAGGATGCGCAAACCCACCTGTTGCCCGCGCAGCTCATATCCCGCGACAGCGTCGCCCGAGCCGGCGGCGCCTGAGCTCAGCTACACCGAGGAGGACCGGATGGCCAGCGTCACGTTCGAGCAAGTCGGCAAGGTCTACGGAGACGGAACGCGCGCCGTGTCCGATCTCGGGATCGAGGTCGGCGACGGCGAGTTCATGGTGCTCGTCGGCCCTTCCGGCTGCGGGAAGACGACCGCCCTCCGGATGGTGGCGGGTCTCGAGGAGATCAGCGAGGGTCGCATCAGGATCGGCGAGCGCGTCGTCAACGGTCTCGAGCCGCGCGACCGCGACGTCGCGATGGTCTTCCAGAACTACGCGCTCTACCCGCACATGAGCGTCGCGAAGAACATGGCGTTCGGGCTCACGACACGCCGCGTCCCGAAGAGCACGGCGCGCAAGCGCGTCGCCCGGATCGCCTCGATCCTCGGGCTGCAGGCGCTGCTCGATCGAAAGCCGGGCCAGCTGTCCGGCGGGCAGCGGCAGCGCGTCGCGATGGGCCGCGCAATCGTCCGTGAGCCGCAGGTCTTCCTGATGGACGAGCCGCTCTCGAACCTCGACGCCAAGCTGCGGGTCCAGATGCGGGCCGAGATCTCGAGCCTGCAACGGGAGCTGAACGCGACGACGATCTACGTCACGCACGACCAGGTCGAGGCGATGACGATGGGCGACCGCGTCGCGGTGATGCGAGGCGGCCTCCTGCAGCAGCTCGATCCGCCGCAGCGGCTCTACGACCGCCCCGCGAACCTCTTCGTCGCGACGTTCATCGGCAGCCCGTCGATGAACCTCGTCGAGGGGACGATCGAGCGGGCAAGCGCCGGCTACCTGTGCCGGATCGGCAAGCAGGCGCTCGCGATTCGGCACGGCGGCGGCGTGGGAATCGATCGCTACGTCGGCAAGCGCGTCGCGCTCGGCGTGCGGCCGGAGCAGATCGAGCACGC
>JAICTB010000288.1 GCA_025936595.1 Thermoleophilia bacterium
AACGGCGAGGAGGTCCAGTGGAACGGCAAGGACCTGCAGCTGAAGTGGGTGCGCCCGGAGCTGCCGGAGATCAAGATGCACGTCGCCGGCTACGGGCCCAAGGCGCTCGCGGTCGGCGGCCGCCGGGGCGACGGGATCATCATCCAGCTCGCCGACCCGGACATCATCCAATGGATCATGCAGACGGCGCGCAAGGCGGCGGCCGAGGCGGGTCGCGACCCCGCAGCGCTCAAGTGCATCGTCAGCGCCCCGAGTCACGTCACCGACGACCTCGACGACGCGCGCGAGCAGGTGCGCTGGTTCCCCGCGATGGTCTCGAACCACGTGCAGGATCTGATCGACCGGTACGGCACCGACGGCAGCGCGGTGCCGAAGGCGCTCACCGACTACGTGCAGGCGCGGAAGTTCTACGACTACGACGAGCACTCGCGCGTCGGCGCGAAGCACGGCGAGTTCGTGACCGACGAGATCTGCGACCGCTTCTGCGTGATCGGCAACACCGAGCAGTGCAAGGCGAAGCTGCGGGAGCTCGAGGAGATCGGCGTCGACCAGTTCAACATCTACCTGATGACGCACGGCCAGGAGCAGACGCTGCAAGCCTACGGCGACGACATCATCGAGAGCTTCTCAGGGTCGGTTCAGGGTCAATCCCGATAGCGCGACCCGGCCGAGTCGCTAGCCTGGCCGACATGAACTCAACCGAACCAGTCGTCGCCGCGACTGACCTCACCCGCCGCTACGGCGCGGGCGAAACGGCCGTCGACGCGCTCCGCGGCGTCAGTCTCGACGTCCGGCAGGGCGAGCTCGTCGCCGTCATGGGGCCGTCCGGCTCCGGGAAGTCGACGCTGATGCACATCCTCGCCGGGCTCGACAAGCCCACGAGCGGCGACGTCGCGATCGCCGGCACCCACATCTCGAAGCTCTCCGACACCGAGCTCACGAAGCTCCGACGGCGCCGGATCGGCTTCGTCTTCCAGTTCTTCAACCTGCTGCCGATGCTCACGGCCGAGGAGAACGTCGTCCTGCCCCTCTCGATCGCCGGTGAGAAGGCCGATCCGGCGTGGCTCGCCGACCTGCTCGCAAAGACGGGCCTGCGCGACCGCAAGACGCATCGCCCGTCGGAGCTCTCCGGCGGACAGCAGCAGCGCGTCGCGATCGCCCGCGCACTCATCTCGAAGCCGGCGATCGTCTTCGCGGACGAGCCGACGGGCAACCTCGACTCGAAGACGAGCGGCGAGATTCTCGACCTGATGCGCGACTCCGTCGACAGCTACGGCCAGACGACCGTCATGGTGACGCACGATTCGCGCGCCGCCGCGATCGCCGATCGCGTGCTCTTCCTCGCCGACGGCCTGATCGTCGAGGACCGCACCGAGATCACCGCGGCGGAGGTCCTCGCCGTCATGCAGGGCCTCGACTCGTAATGTTCCGCGTCGCGCTGAAAGGCCTGGCGGGGCGGAAGCTGCGTGCGGCGCTCACCGCGCTCGCGATCGTGCTCGGGGTGGCGATGGTCAGCGGCACCTACGTGCTCACCGACACGATCAAGGCCGGCTTCAACGCCGTTTTCACGAGCGTCTACAAGAAGACGGACGCCGTGATCACGGGACGCAGCGCGATCGGCGGCAACATCTCGGTGCCGCCGTCGTTCTCCGTGTCGCTGCTGCCCAGGGTGAAGGCGCTGCCCGGTGTCGAGGACGCTGCGGGCGGCATCGGCGACCAGGACCAGCTC
>JAICTB010000141.1 GCA_025936595.1 Thermoleophilia bacterium
CCGGCACTCGTGCTGTTCGGCGACAGCGATCGCATCTTCACGCGCCGCGCGGCCGAGGTGATGGCGGAGCTTCTGCCGCGCGCGGAGCTCGACCCACCGCTCGAAGGCGCCGGCCACTTCCTGCAAGAGGATCGCGGCGAGCAGATCGGCGATCGCGTCGCTGACTGGCTCGCGTAATCGCACCATGCGTGTGTTCGTCGCAGGCGCGACAGGAGTGATCGGCAGGCGTGTCGTGCCGCTGCTCGTCGCGGCGGGACACGAGGTGGCAGGCATGACGCGAACGCCCGCAAAGGTCGCATCCCTGCGGGCGCTCGGCGCAGAGCCGGTTCTCTGCGACGTCTACGACGCGGAAGCTCTACGCCACGCCGTCGAGGCGTCCGCGCCGGACGTCGTCGTGAACGAGCTGACCGACCTGCCGGACGACGAGGCGCAGATAGACGCTGCTGCGAATGCGCGGATGCGCACCGAAGGGCACGGCAACCTCCTGAGGGCAGCGGGTGCGGCGAAGATGATCGCGCAGAGCGTCGCCTGGCAGCTGCACGGCGCCGGGGCGGCGGAGGCTGTCGCGGAGCTGGAGCGTACGACGATCGAGGCGGGCGGCGTCGTTCTGCGCTACGGACAGCTCTACGGGCAGGGGACGTACTGGGAAGCAACGCTGCCGCCGCCGCCCCGTGTGCAGATCGACGTCGCCGCGCGCCGAACAGTCGACGCACTCGACGCGCCGTCCGGCGTGATCGTGGTCGCCGACCCGTCATAGACTCTCGACATGGCGCATTCCGTCGGGCTGAAGATCGACCATGAGCTGCCTGTCGGGAACGTGGACCTCAAGGTCGTCGTGGAGCAAGACGGTGAACGCCTCGGCGTGCTGAAGATCAGCCGCGGGTCGGTGGACTGGAAGCCGGGAAAGGCGAAGCGAACGTGGTCGCTCGAATGGGAGCGCTTCGACGCCCTGATGCGCGCGAACGGGCATCCCCCACGCTGATAGCCCGCACTGGACGCTCCTCGACGACGGCTCGACACGTCTCGGCCGATCCCGGCTACCGTGCCCACATCGGCACTGCGCACAAGATCGGGAACCTCCTCGGCGTGACACTGCCGTTCGTCGGACTGATCGTCGCGATCGGGCTGCTCTGGAACACATGGGTCAGCTGGACGGACATCGGGCTGCTCGCAGTCGGCTACGTCCTCACGGGTGTCGGCGTGACCGTCGGTTACCACCGCCTGTTCACGCACCGCGCGTTCCAGACCAAGCAGTGGGTGCGCTGGACATTCGCGATCCTCGGCTCGATGGCGGTCGAGGGGCCCCTGCTCGCGTGGGTCGCCGATCATCGCAAGCACCATCAATTCTCGGACGTCGAAGGGGATCCGCACAGCCCGCACGTCGGCGGCGGCAACGGCTTCATCGCGGCGGCGCGGAATCTCTTCCACGCCCACGTCGGCTGGCTGTTCGTGCACGAAGGTCGCGCCGACATCGCAAAGTATGTCCCGGATCTGATCGCCGAGCGGGGCATGAAGACGATCAACAAGCTCTTCGGCGTCTGGCTCGTGGTCTCGCTCATCGTGCCCGCGGCGATCGGCTACGCCATCTCCGGCACGTGGCAGGGCACGCTCACGGCGCTCCTCTGGGGCGGCGCGATCCGCATCTTCCTCCTGCACCACGTCACCTTCAGCATCAACTCGATCTGTCACTTCTGGGGCCGCCGCAGCTTCAGATCGTCCGACGAGAGCCGCAACGTGTGGATCCTGAGCCTCATCTCGTTCGGCGAGAGCTGGCACAACAACCACCACGCGTTCCCGTCCTCCGCCTTCCACGGCCTGCGCCGCTTCGAGGCCGCGCTCGACCCGGGCGGCTGGGTGATCACCGGCCTCGAGAAGCTCGGGCTCGCGTGGAAGGTCGTGCGCATCCCGCGCGAGCGGCAGGCGAGCAAGTCGCTGACCGCGTAAGCGCTGCTAACCGATCTGCCAGGTGTCGCCCGAGGCGACGAGCGCCTGCAGGTCGCCGTCGCCTTTCGCGTTCGCGAGCTGCGCCGCGAGCAGGTCGTCGTAGCTCTCGCGCTGCACGTCCCTGAAGACGCCGAGTGGGACGACGCCGTGCGTCTCGATCGTCACGCGTGAGAGCTCGAACGCCGCCGCGAAGTCCGTCTCGTCGTGCGTGACGCCGGTGTCGCCTGCCGGCTCGCCGTGCTTCAGGTAGAGCCGGTTCTCCTTCTCGTCGCGGACGAAGTCGAATGCGCCGTCGTTGTAGATGTTGCAGTTCTGGAAGATCTCGACGAACGCGGCACCCTTGTGCGCCGCCGCCCGGCGGAGCACCTCGGTGAGTCCCGGCTTGTCAGTGTCGAGCGCGCGCGCGACGAACGTCGCGTCCGCGCCGAGCGCGAGCGACAGCGGGTTGAACGGGTAATCGACGCTCCCCATCGGCGTCGAGCCGGTGACCTTCCCCTGCTCGCTCGTCGGCGAGTACTGCCCCTTCGTCAACCCGTAGATCTGGTTGTTCAGCAGCAGGATCTTGATGTTCACGTTGCGGCGCAGCGCGTGGATCAGGTGGTTGCCGCCGATCGAGAGCGAGTCGCCGTCGCCGGTCACGACCCACACGGAAAGATCCGGGCGAGACGTCGCGAGCCCCGTCGCGATCGCGGGCGCGCGGCCGTGGATCGAATGCATGCCGTACGTCTGCATGTAGTACGGGAAGCGCGCCGCGCAGCCGATGCCCGAGATGAAAACGATCTTCTCGCGCTCGAGACCGAGTTCCGGCATGAAGCTCTGCACCGCGGCGAGAATCGCGTAGTCCCCGCAGCCGGGGCACCAGCGCACTTCCTGGTCGCTCTTGAAGTCCTTCGCCGTGAGGGTCATTGCAGCGCCTCCACCGCGTCCGCGATCTCGCCGGCCTTGAACGGCTTGCCGGTGACGCGGTTGTAGCCGACGGCGTCGACGAGATAGCGCGCGCGCACGAGCTGCAGCAGCTGGCCGAGATTCATCTCCGGGATCAGCACGCGCTCGTAGCTGCGCAGCACGTCGCCGAGGTTGGACGGGAACGGGTTGAGCCAGCGCAGGTGTGCATGAGCGGCCTTGCCGCCTGCCGCGCGCACCTGCCTGACGCCTGCGTGCACCGGCCCGTACGTGCCGCCCCACGAGAGCACGAGCACGTCGGCGCCTTCCTGGTGGTCGACCTCGAGCGCGGGCACCTGCACGCCGGCCACCTTCTGCGCGCGCAGCTGCGTCATCAGATCGTGGTTCTCCGGGTCGTAGGAGATCGAGCCGGTGATGTTCGCCTTCTCGAGGCCGCCGACGCGGTGCTCGAGGCCCGGCGTTCCTGGGATGGCCCACGGCCGCGCAAGCGTCGCCGGGTCGCGCGCGTACGGCTGGAAGACTTCGCCGTTCGGCTGTGCGAAGTCGACGTCGATGGGCGCGAGCGCGGCGATGTCCGGCACGAGCCACGGCTCGGCGCCGTTCGCGAGGTACGCATCCGAAAGCAGGTACACGGGCGTGCGATAGGTGAGCGCGACGCGCACCGCCTCGATCGCGGCATAGAAGCAGTCGCCCGGCGACGACGCTGCGAGCACGGGCACAGGCGACTCGGAGTTGCGACCGAAGAGCACCATGAGGAGGTCGCCCTGCTCCGGCTTCGTCGGCATGCCGGTCGAGGGGCCCGCGCGCTGCACGTCGATGATCACGAGCGGGAGCTCCAGCGTCACCGCGAGCCCGACCGTCTCCGACTTGAGCACGACGCCCGGCCCCGCGGACGTGGTCACGCCGAGCGAGCCGCCGAAGGACGCACCGAGCGCCGCGCCGGCCGCGGCGATCTCGTCCTCGGCCTGGAACGTGCGCACGCCGAACGCCTTGTGCTTCGCGAGCTCCTCGAGGATCGACGACGCAGGCGTGATCGGATACGCCCCGAGGAAGAGCGGCAGCTTCGACAGCTTCGACGCGGCGAGGAGGCCCCATGACAGCGCGGTGTTGCCGGTGATCTGGCGGTAGAGCCCCGGCTGCAGGCTCGCCGCCTTCACCTCGTACTGCACCGCGAAGCTCTCCGAGGTCTCGCCGAACGCGTAGCCCGTGTTGAACGCCTTGATGTTCGCCGCCGCGATCTCCGGGCGCTTTGCGAACTTCTTCTCCAGGAACTCGAGCGTGGAGTCGACCGGGCGCCCGTACAGCCACGACATCAGCCCGAGCGCGAACATGTTCTTCGCACGCTCGGCCTCGCGCGCGGTCACGCCCTCGATCTCCTTCAGCGCGCCGACCGTCATGCTCGTCAGCTGGACGGCGTGCACCTGGTAGCCGGCGAGCGACCCGTCCTCGAGCGGGCTCGCGTCGTAGCCCGCCTTCTTCAGGTTGCGCTCGGTGAACGCGTCGGTGTCGACGATCAGCGTGCCTCCCTTCGGCAGGTCGGCGAGGTTCGTCTTCAGCGCCGCCGGGTTCATCACGACGAGCACGTCCGGGCGGTCGCCGGGCGTGAGGATGTCGTGGTCGGCGAAGTGGAGCTGGAAGCCCGAGACGCCCGGCAGCGAGCCCGCAGGCGCGCGGATCTCGGCGGGAAAGTCGGGGAACGTCGCGAGGTCGTTGCCGACGAGCGCCGTCTCGGAGGTGAAGCGCCCGCCCGTCAGCTGCATCCCGTCGCCGGAATCGCCGGCGAACCGGATCACGACGGATTCGAGCTGCTCGACCCTCTTGGCCACCTACGTTCGTTATAGCGCAGCCGGCTGCGGCTGGGCGGCGAGGCGGCCGTCCCGGACCGCGATCCGGCGCGGCGCGCGCGCGGCGAGCTCCGCGTCGTGCGTGGCGACGACCACCGTCGAGCCGTGGTCGGCAGCCAGGTTCCAGAGCAGGTCGATGATCTCGCCGCCGGTGGCGGAATCGAGATTGCCGGTCGGCTCGTCGGCGAGCACGACGCGCGGCTCGACCGAGAGTGCGCGCGCGATCGCAACCCGCTGCTGCTCGCCTCCCGACAGGTGCGCAGGCAGGTGGTCGGCGCGCGCGGCGAGCCCGACCTCGTCGAGCAGCCGCAACGCGCGTTCGCGGCTGCCACCGGCCGGCACGAGCTTCACCTCGACATTCTCGACCGCGGTCAACGTCGGAATCAGGTTGAACTGCTGGAAGACGAAGCCGAACGAGCGCAGCCGTAGCTCGGCGAGCTCGCGGTCGGGCAGGTCGATCAGGTCGCGCCCCTCGAACCAGATGTCGCCGCCGCTCGGACGGTCGAGCGCGCCGAGGAGCTGCAGCAGCGTCGTCTTGCCGGAGCCGCTCGGTCCTTCGAGCGCGACGAACTCGCCCGCCTCGATCTCGAGGTCGACGCGGTCGAGCGCGCGCACGGTCGTCGGCCCGCGCTGGAAGAACTTCGCGACGTTCACGAGCGTGTAGAGCGCGGCCACTACTCGACCTGCCTCAGCGCGTCGGCGGGCCGCAGGCGCGCGGCGCGTAGCGCGCCCGCCGTCCCCGCGATCAGGCCGCCCAGGAGGGCCAGGCCGAACCCGATCGCGAGGACGGCGAGCCCAACCGGCGCGTCGAGCGACACCGAGCTCGTCGCCGTTCGCGCGGTCTCCGCCCCCAAGCCGAGGAGATTGCCGCCGCCGGTCGTCGAGCTGGCGCTCAGCGACGGCCCCACGGCGCCGACCGCGAGACAGGCGGCGACGCCGATCACGATGCCGAAGATCCCGCCGAGGAGCCCCTGGGCGAGGGACTCCCCGGCGATCTGGCGGACGACCATGCGTTGCGTCCACCCCAGGGCCTTCAGCGTCCCGAGCTCGCGTACGCGCTTCCCGATGGAGGACAGCGCGAGCAGGGCGGCAAGCAGGAACGCTGCCGCCGCGGCGATGATCGAGAGCGCCAGGCCGAGGTCGTGTGAGAGGTTGGAGGCGTCGACGAGCGAGCCGCTGATCTTGTCCGCGACGTCCTTCGAGCTTGCGACCTGCGCCTGGGGAAGCGCGGTCTCGATCGCCTGCTTCACGCTCGCGACGTTCTTGCCGCTCTCGGCGCGCACGAGCACGACGTTCGCGAGGCCGGTCTCCTTCGCGAGCGTCTGCAGCTGCTTCAGCGGCAGGTAGACATCGGCGCTCTGACCGCCGAGCGGCGGGCTGACGAGGCCGACGACCGTGAAGGAGGTGCCGTTCAGGTCGAGCTTCGAGCCGACCTGCAGCGAATGCTTCGCGGCATAGGTAGCCGCGA